>CAJXHQ010000323.1 GCA_913054485.1 uncultured Paracoccaceae bacterium | reverse complement strand
CATGTCCGTTAGTATCCGGGACCCGGCCTTTTTTTAGCTGCACCCAGAGATTTAGCCAATCCGGCAGAAATACCTGCTGGGGAATTGCCGGCGTTGCCCTATTTTACTGATCTAAAGACCCCGCTTGAGACAGCGATTTCAGAAAGGGGATCTTCATGCCAGACCTGCAATCGCATCCGGACAACCTGACCTTCAGCTGTTCGGAAGGTGAAACACTATTAGAGGCTGCGCTGCGCGCCGGCCTGCCGATGGCCCATGCCTGCGGCGGCCATGGAAAATGCTCGACCTGCCGGGTCTGGGTGATGGAGGGCGCGGCGCAATGCCCGGACCGCAACGCGACAGAAGCGCGGCTGGCCAGTCAGCTGGGGCTGGATCCCAGCATCCGGCTGGCCTGCCAGCTGCGCCCGCAGGACCGTATCGCCTTCCGCCGGCTGGTGCTGGACGAGACCGACATGGCGCTGGCCAGCCAGCTTGGCGGCCGCAAACCCGCCAAAGCAGGCGAGCTGCGCGAGATCGCGGTATTCTTCTCTGACATCCAGGGCTTCACGACCCTGTCCGAAGGGCTGCTGCCCTATGACGTGATGTATATGCTGAACCGGTTCTTCGCCCAAACCGGCGAGGCGGTGGAGGCTGATGGCGGCTATATTGACAAGTTTCTCGGCGACGGGATGATGGCGCTGTTCGGGATCAACGGCGAAGCCGACGCGCCCCTGCGGGCGGTGCACGCCGGGCTGCAATGCCTGGCCGTCACCGACCGGATGCAGCCCTTCTTCGAGGCTATGTACGGCATCCGCTTCGAAATCCGCATCGGCATCCATTGGGGCCAGGCGGTGATCGGCTCGCTTGGTGCGCCGGGGCACGAACGGCTGACGGCGGTTGGCGATGCGGTCAACATGGCCAGCCGCACCGAACAGGCCAACAAGGAGGCCGGCACCCGCTTCCTGATCACCGACACGCTCTATGAGAAAGTCGAACAATCTATCGAGGTGGCCGATTTCATCCGGGTGCGGCTGCCCGGCACCTCGGACCGGCACACGCTTTACGAGGTCGCCAGCCTGAGACCGGACGCGGTGCTGCGCCTCACCGGCAAGGCCGAACCCGGAAGGAAACGCTTTGTGGGCCGCGACTGGACCCTCCTGATGGAGGCTGCGGAGCTGCCGGAGGGCGGCCACAGGGTGTTTGAGTTCCAGGATTTCGACCTGGTGCTGCTGCGCCGCGCCGGGCAATTCTTTGCGCTCAACAATGCCTGCCCGCATGTGAACCTGCCGCTGTTCAACCGGCAGGACAATCTGGCTGAGCCCGAGAAGCTGCGCCCTGACGAAAGCATCACCGAGGGCGGCGAGCTGGTCTGCCGCTGGCATCAGAGCCGGTTTGACCTGGCCTCAGGCGAGGTTCTCAGCTGGTGCAAGAACCTCAATGAGGACGGCACCTCGCAGGGGATGGAGCAGCTGGGAGATCTGTCCAAAAACCGCTGCCCGCTGCGGCTGTTCCCGCTGCATGTGGCCGGGGGCCAGATCTGGGCCGCGTTGGATACTTAGGCGCGCCCGGCTTTCGCCGCCACCGGCAGAGGCCGGCGAGGGGAACCGGTGCGCGGCGGCGGCCAGAACCAGGCCAACCGCAACGATGACCAGCAGCGCGCGGTTCAGCCCCCAGACTTCGGCCGCGCCGGAGATCAGCACCGGGCCGATCAGAAAGCCAGAGTAGCCCGCCACCGACACGAAGGTGATCCCGGCACCCTTAGGCAGGCCGGGCAGCCTGGCCGCATCGGAGAAGATCACCGGGATCAGGTTGGCGATGCCAAAGCCGGTCACCGCAAGCCCCGCCAGCTGCACCGAAAAGGCCCCTGAGCTGAGCGCAAGCCCCATGCCCAGCGCCACCAGCCCGCCGCTGAGCAGCACAACCGCACGGGCGCCAAGCCGCATCACCATACGGTCACCGGTCAGCCGCGCGGTGATCATCAGCGCCGAATAGGCGGCAAAGCCCAAGGGCGCCTGCGCAGCCGGTGCATCAGAGTATTCCAGCACGTAAAGCGTGCTCCAGTCTGCGATGCCGCCCTCGCTCATCATTGTCAGGAAAGACAGGATGCCCAGCGCCCAGAGGGCCGCATGGCCAAACAGCCCGCCGCGCCGCTGGCCGTCCTGTACCTGAACCGGCTCAGGATGATCCGCCAGAAGATGCGGGAACAGCAAAAGCGACGCCGCCGCGATGCCCGCCAGCAGCCACAGCGCCTCGGCCAGCGGCGACAGCCCCGCCAGACCGGAGCCGTAGGCCAGCAGCGCGCCGCCAAAGGCCCCGACGCTGAAGCCGCCGTGCAGCCCCGACATCACCGCGCGGCCGCGCTGCTGCTCCAGCAGGCTGGCTTGCTGGTTCATCGTCACATCCATCGCTCCGGTGCCCGCCCCCAGCAGCACCGCCGCCGCATAAAGCGCAGGCAGGCTGGCGGCCAGAAAGGCCAGCGGCAGCGCCGCCGCAAACAGCAGCGCCGAGATCATCGACAGCCCCCGGCTGCCAAAGTGCCGCGTGGCCAGGCCGCAGAGCGTCATGAAGACCACAGCCCCCAGCGCCACGGCCAGAAGCACCGCGCCGACTTCGGCCTCGCCCAGGCCGAAGTCAGCTTTGATATAGGGGATATTTGTCGCCCAGGCCCCGAAGACGAGGCCGTTCACCAGGAACAGGAAAGCAATGGCAAAAAGCGCCGGGTCAAATCTCTGCATCGTCACAGCCTTTTCCGGGCAATAATACCGAATCTCTGACACAACCGCATAGTCACTCCGCCCCTCCCCGGTCCAGCGCTATTTGCGCGCGCGCAACCCCGGTGCATTTGTGCAGGCCTTCAGGCACTCGGGGCACTGGACCCTTACGGCCGGGTTCCCTATATAATCGGTCAGGAAACGAACCCGAGGCCCTGATGACCAATACGTCCGAACCGCTCGAAGGTGCGCCGCTGATCGCGCCCTCCTCTGTCAGCCATCCGCTGTTCGATACGGTGGTAGAGGCCTGCCGCTCTGTCTATGACCCTGAAATCCCGGTGAATATCTACGAGCTGGGCCTGATCTACACGATCGACATCAACGATGAGAACGATGTGAAGATCATCATGACACTCACCGCGCCGGGCTGTCCGGTGGCCGGTGAGATGCCGGGCTGGATCGTTGATGCGGTCTCCCCGATGCCGGGAATCAAATCCGTCGACGTCGCAATCACCTGGGATCCGCCCTGGGGAATGGAGATGATGTCGGACGAGGCCCGCCTGGAACTGGGCTTCATGTAACAAAGGGCGGTCCAGCGGGGCCGCCCTTTTTCATCAAACCGTTCCCTGCCTGTCACCTGCCCGTCCTGCGGCTGTTACACGCGCGGGCTTCATTGCTTCTGGATTGATTTTTTTCCGGAGTACTGAAGTATGCGACTTTCCCTGTTCCTTGCGGCACTTGCTGCCGCCCCCGCCCTGCCTGCGGCTGCTGATATCAGCTATGGCCCCCGCCCTGCCTATCTGGTCGACAAGCTGCCCGAGGGCGCGCTGAAGTCAAAGCTGCAGTCCTGCGCCGGCCAGGTTCCGCAGCGCAGCGACTTCTCCATCGGCCACCGCGGCGCGCCGCTGCTGTTCCCGGAACACACGGTTGAATCCAACGTGGCAGCCGCCCGCATGGGGGCCGGCATCCTGGAATGCGACGTGACCTTCACCAAGGACAAGGAACTGGTCTGCCGCCACGCGCAGAACGACCTGCACACCACCACCGACATCCTGACCACCGCCCTGGCGGAAACCTGCGTCACACCGTTCTCGCCCGCCAATGGCGACGCCCCGGCACAGGCCGAATGCCGCACCTCGGAAATCACCCTGGCCGAGTTCCGCAGCCTGACCCCGAAGATGGACAGCGCCGACAAGATGGCCGGCACGCCCGCAGCCTACCAGGGCGGCACTGCCGGCTGGCGCACCACTCTGTTTGCCGATGACGCGGCGACCATGACCCACGCCGAATCCATCGCACTGTTCAAGGATCTCGGCGCCAAGTTCACGCCCGAGCTGAAAAGCCCCGCGGTCGAGATGCCGTTCGAGGGTTTCACCCAGGCCGACTACGCCCAGAAGATGATCGACGAGTACAAATCCGCGGGCATCCCCGCCTCGGACGTCTGGGCCCAAAGCTTCAACCTCGAAGACGTGCTCTACTGGATCAAGGCAGAGCCCGAGTTCGGCAAGCAGGCGGTCTTCCTCGACGACAGCTACAATCTCGAAGGCTTCGATGCGAACAATCCCGAGACCTTCCCGCATGACTTTGCTGCGCTGCACGCCCAGGGCGTCAACTACATCGCACCGCCGATGTGGATGCTGGTCACGGTTGAGAATGGCAAGATTGTCCCCTCGGCCTATGCAACGGCCGCAAAGGCGGCGGGTCTCAAACTGATCACCTGGACCCTGGAACGCTCCGGCCCGCTGGCTTCGGGCGGCGGCTGGTACTTCCAGACCGTGACAGAGGCCACCACTGACGACAGCGCCTACTACCAGATCCTGGACGTGCTGGCACAGGACGTGGGCGTCGAGGGCGTCTTCTCTGACTGGCCGGCAACCGTGACCTATTACGCCAACTGCATGGGGCTCTGATCCCGTCCCCCCAAAGACGGACCCTCCCCATGAGAGACCGCCCCGGTGCCCCCCGGGGCGGTCTTGCTGTTTGCCGCATTCCTGCGCTTGATCCCGCCAGCCAGCGGCAAGGCCGCAGGGCGCGC
>CAJXHQ010000322.1 GCA_913054485.1 uncultured Paracoccaceae bacterium | reverse complement strand
CGCGGCCTCGGGCACCGGCGTCTGTTCGGTCAACATCATCACATTACTCCGGAAACTTGCGTCCCGCTTGGGACCTGAATTGGATTGGGCGGGCGCACCTCTCCCGATGCCGCTCGGACGGAGGGGAGCAGCTGGACGGCAACAGGAATGTTGAGGCGCGCCTGCCACGTGACCGGGCTGCCGGTCACGCATTCAGACTGGCGGTTTAGGCCAGGCCGAATTTCAGCAGTTTGATGGCGGCAAAATCGCTGACATCACCACCGACACGTTTGGTTGCATAGAAAAGCACATGTGGTTTAGCGCTGAACGGATCGCGCAGCACCCGTAGGTCGGGGCGTTCGGCGATGGTGTAACCGGCGGCAAAATCGCCAAAGGCCACCGAGTAGCTGTCGGCCGCGGCGTCGGGCATATCCTCGGCGATCAGCACCGGATAGCCCATCAGGCGCGCGGGTTCGCCCGCGGCCAGACCATCGGACCACAGGAAGCGGCCGTCTGCGTCTTTCAACTTGCGGATCAGCCCGGCAGTCTTAGAATTCATTACAAAACTTGCGTTGGCGCGGTATTCGGCACCCAGGGCATAAACCAGATCAACAATGGCATCGCCATCGCCCACGGAGCCGCTGCTGCCACTGGCGACATAGCCGATATTACCCCAGGTCCAGCTATCATTGTCGACCTTGCCGTGGGTCAGGATGCCGGTGGGTTTGTCAATGCCATCGCCGGTCAAAAAGGCTGAGGCCTCAGCCCGAGAGAATTTGTCGGCGATGCGGCCGGCCAGCCAGGTTTCAATGTCGAACGCGCTATCGTCCAGCAGACGCTGCGAGGCCTTGGGCAAGGCGCTGAGTTCGTGCAGCGGGATGGTGATACGGTCGATCAGCGGGGTGCCGGTTTCCGCCGATGGGTCGGTCTCGGTCGCCCAGCCCGCGCCCACATCGGTGTGGTCGATCAGCACGTCATATGACGTCGCCTCAACCGTGACCACCGAGGCGATAGAGCGGATGGAGGCGGTGGCGTGCAGCACCGAAGAGACGGTTTCGGACGTGACCGGATCAACTAGATAACCGCCATCGCTGTTGACCGCCGTCGACATGGATTTGCCATCCAGATGCAGGCCGCGCAGACCGTCATCCTCGCCCGAACGCAGATAGGTCTGGAACGCCATTTGATGCGGCGCACCGGTGTCGGTGCTGGCAGCCAATTGTGGGCGGGCTGTGATTTGGGTTTTACGATCCAACATGGTTACTCGCTCTTCGGTCTGTTTCAGTTTCGCCTTGATGTCGTCCCGGAACCCTTTGAAATCGTCGACGAAACCCGACATTGCAGTGGTCACGTCCTGGATCAAAGGGGCTGCCTCGGTTGTACCCGTCTGGGCTGTGGTCTTGCTCATTTGAGTGTCCTGTTTGCTTGGGGTTGCCTGCGGTTAGTCACCCGCAAATTGCTGCCGCGCCTGGGTCAGCACCTGAGCCATGTCGCGCAGGGCAATAAGGGCTGGATCCTCTGCCGCTTTGGCTGCCACGCGGGCTGAAGGCAGCATGGGAAAGGTCACCAGTGAGACCTCCCACAGGTCGACCTCGGACAGTTGACGCTCGCCTTTGCGGCCCTTGCTGGCGCATTTGGTGCGATAGCCGATCGACAACCCGTCAATGGCGCCCGCCTCGATCAGGGCCAGGGCCTCGGCCCCGCGCTGGGTCTCAGCCAGGATGCGCCCCTTGACCCACAGGCCCTGTTTGTCCTCGCGCACCTCGTCCCAGACACCGATGGGTTGGGCCGGGTCGTGCTGCCAGAGCATTTTGACCTTGCCGCCGCGCGCCTTGATCGCCGCCAGTGACGCCGCATAGGCACCGGGCACAACCACATCGCCGCATTGGTCCACCTCTCCAAAGCGGCTGGCGTAGCCTTGGATCACTTGACCATCAGTCAGGCTCAGCGCCGCTGTGGTGGCCATGAATTTGGTTTCTAACTGGGTCTCAGCTTGCATAAGAAGATCCCTTAAGCGTTTGATTTTGTGTGACTAGGCAATGAGCATGAGCGAGCGCAGCATCTGCCCCAGGATCACCGCAGCCACTCCGTAGACGGTGATCCACAGCCTGCGGTCCAGCCTTTCCATCATCTCTTCCAGTCGGTCCAACCTCCGGTTCAGGTGGTCCTGTTGCAGCTGCATCAGCCTTTCATGCGCGGCCAATCGCAGGCCCGGTGCGCAGTCAAAAGGCGGGAGTGGTCCATCACGCATCCTCGTGCCCTCCATCTTCGGGTGGTAGGCCCAGCAGGCTGCGTTTTTCGGCGCGGCTGAGGAACGCGGCCCCCGCAACCCGCTGCCATTGGGCATCGCGTTCCGCAGACAATGCGACGACCTGGTCCAGATCGGGTTTCAGAGTGAGGCTCTCGCCGCCGAACCCTGCCAGCCAGTCTACCAGCGTGGCGGCCACCCGTGTCACCAGGGGCAGCACCGTCAGCCGGTAAAAGGCGCGGTTGGCCTCTTGGTAATTGGCATAGGTTGCATCACCCTGAATGCCCAAGAGCATCGGCGGTACCCCAAAGGCGAGCGCGATTTCGCGGGCAGCGGCCTCTTTGGTCTTCTGGAACTCCATGTCGCTGGGTGAAAAGCCCATGGGTTTCCAATCCAAACCGCCTTCCAAAACCATCGGTCGCCCGGCGTTGCGTGCGCCTTGGAAATTGGCCTCGATCTCTTCACTCAGGCGTCGGAACTGGTCGTCGGCCATGCTGCCACCGCCATCGCTGCCCTTCCACACCAATGCGCCGGATGGGCGCGCAGCATTGTCCAGCAGCGCCTTGGACCAGCGCGAGGCGCTGTTGTGAACGTCCACCGCCATCGCCGCCGCCTGCAGTGGTGACAATCCATAGTGATCGTCCTGTGGGTGAAAGCTGCGAATATGGCAGATGGCGGCGCCTGTGCCGGTGTTTGCAAAGTGATGTTTGCGCCCGCCGACCTTGTAATCATACCCGGCAGGCCAGCCATCTGTGCCGGGCACAACCGACATCCGGTCAGAGCGCAGCACATGCAGTTCAACCGGCAGGCCGGCCTCAGCGGCAACCGCCTCGACATAGGCGTTGCCGCTGAGCAAGAGCTGGCCAAACAGGGCCTCGAGCAGTTCGGCCTGCCCCTGGGCTGCATTGGGGCGCGCCAGCAGAGCCAGAATGGGGTGCTGTTCAAACCGCTGTGACACGTCCTGAAGGACCAGCGGTAAGGCAGCGGCGGATTCCGCAATCAGTTTGACACAGCGAAACCCAACCGGGTTGCCTGCAAATCCGCTGCGGATCATGGACTGGCTATCGCGCGGGCTCCAGGCGATCCGCCCAGAACCTTGCCAGGCCACAACCCGCGCGGTGGCGCTTGCCTTTTGCTCGACAGGTTTGTTTTTGCGCCGCAGGACGTCAAGGATCATGACCATTCCTCATTCTGATGTGCCGGGCTGGTATGCCCTTTTGCTGGGAATAGTTGTCCCAAACAGAGCTGAAGATTTCCAAAGCAGGGCGTACGGTGGGTACGCAACACCCCTGTTTTCCGGGCATCTTTTTATGGCACATAGTTAAAGAAAAGCCGTTCACCATAGGGGCAAACGGCTGTTTCTTACAGGGCGCGCAGTCGCGGCCTGAGGTGTTGCGCGGCGGAGTGGATGATCAGATCATGCAGTGCCCAGACCAAGGCATCCAGCCGATCTGGAGAGCCGCCGCCGTGATAGCCCAGCGGGGTCATCTGGCTCATCTGCTGCTCCAGCTCGCCCAGCCCCGGCAGGTGGAACACCCTGCCCTGTTCATAGAGCGCCGCCACTGGTTCGGCGCGGGCCGATTTGGACCGCCGCGCATGCAGCGCCTTGAATGGGATCAGCGGATCCACCTGCCGCAGCACGCTTTCCACCAGCGCACCACCCTGATTGACCTCGGCCACTAGTCGATCACCACCAAAGTCCTGCATGGCGGCAATGGCGGCCTTGGCCCAGGATAGCGGGCCAACGCCCTGCACCGTGCAATCTGCCAGCACATATGTGCGCCAGTCTTGCGGTGGGCCTTGCAGGGTGGCCCCAGCCACTACAATCCCACAGGCGTCCGAGGCTTTGCCGGAGCTGACCGCCGGATCAACCGCCACCACGATACGATCCAGTTGCGGTGCGTCCTCGACCAGTGCGGCTTGCAGCATCTCGCCGGTCCAGAGCGCGCCCTTGATATCTGACAGCAACTCGCCATCCAGTTCCTGCCGCCCGAGGCGCGTATTGGCATAGCGCCTTCGCACTTCGCTTAGGAATGAGGGCGCAAGGTTGGCGCGGTTGGCCTCGGTTGGGGCGTGGCATTGCACGGTGGTGGGCTGGGCCATGATATCGCGCAGGGTGGGCACATTGCGCGGAGTGGTGGTGACACACAGCCGGGGATCTTGGCCCAGCCGCAGGGCAAATTGCAGCATGTCCCAACTGGATTGCACTTTCTTCCACTTTGCCAGCTCGTCCGCCCAGGCGGCATCAAACTGAGGGCCGCGCAGGGCCTCGGGGTCGTGGGCAGAAAAAGCCTGAGCTGTGGCGCCATTGGGCCAGGTCAGCTTGCGCTCGGAGGACTTCCAGTTGGGGCGGCGGTCAGGTGGAGAACAGGCCAGGATGCCGCTGTCGCCGTGCACCATGACATCGCGGACCTGATCATAAGTTTCCCCCAGCAATGCCACCCGCCGGGCTGTTCCGGGAGTATGTGGCAGGTTCCCCTCAACTTGTTGGCGCACCCATTCGGCCCCTGAGATCG
>CAJXHQ010000321.1 GCA_913054485.1 uncultured Paracoccaceae bacterium | reverse complement strand
AGCTGACACTCAGGTGATTGACGCCGCCGGGGCCTCCGTTCTGCCGGGCTTTGTCGAAAGCCATATGCATCTGTTTCTGGGGTCTTTTTCGTTGAGAGTCCTGAATCTTGTCGATGTGACAGGCACGGCAGACCTGCGGGAGGCGGTACAGGAATTTGCTGCCTCCAACCCCGAGGTGCCGCTGCTGGTGGCCCAGGGGTTCGCCTATGGCGGCTTGGAGGGCGGTGCCGATCCTGACCGCCATGTGCTGGACGCGATCTGCCCGGAGCGGCCGCTGCTGTTGCAATCCTCGGACTTCCACAATGGCTGGTGCAACACTGCGGCGTTGGAACAGGCGGGTATTTTGCAGGGCCGTGAGGTGGGGCCAGGCTCTGAGATCGTGCTGGACAGCAGTGGCACAGCCACCGGTCTTCTGGTGGAGCCAGCCGCCGTCGCCTGCGTGCTGGCACTGGGGGAACATGGCGGGCGCGAGAATCTTGGGCTTGAAGGCGTGGAGCCTGCCGCTGAGGTCACGCCGGATCAGCGCGCCGCCGACAAGGCGCTGCTGCGCGAGGGGCTGAAACATTGCGCTGCGCAGGGCATCACCGCGATCATCAATATGGAGGGCAATCTCTACCAGGCCGGTCTGCTGCATGAGATCGAGGCCGAAGGCGGGCTCTGCTGCCGGGTGGAGCTGCCTTATCACTTCATACCCGGCGAGCCGCTTGAGAATGTGGAACACGCCGAAACCATGCGCCGGGATCTGAATTCGGAAATGCTTTGGTGCGGCCGGATCAAGATGTTCATTGACGGGGTGCTGGACGGCTATACCGCCTGGCGGCTGGACAGCTACCCCGGCCGCCCCGGTCACAAGGGCGAGCCGCTGCACGACCCTGAACGCCTGAAGGATCTGGCGGTGGAGTTTGACAAGCGCGGCTTCCAGATCTCGGTCCATGCGATCGGCGATGGTGCGGTGCGGGGTGTTCTGGACGCCTACGCCGCCGCTCGCGCCGCCAATGGCGCGCGCGACAGCCGCCACCGGATTGAACATATAGAGATGATCGCGGCGGCGGATATTCCACGGCTTGCAGAGCTGGGCGTTGTTGCCTCGGTCAACCCGCCGCATGTGCCGGGATACAGCGACTTTCCGATGCAGCCCACCATGGATCTGATCGGCAAAGAGTTCTGGGCGCTGTCCTACCCGTGGAAAACGCTGGCCGATGCCGGCGCGCCGCTCTGCTTTTCTTCCGATTGGCCAATCGCGGTGCTGTCGCCCTTGAAAGGCATGGAAATGGCCCTGAACCGCATGCCCTTCAGTGATGATGAACCGGACGAGCGGATCGGCTTTGACGCGACGCTTGCGGCCTATACTTCCGGAGGGGCTTTTGCGGCGCGCAAGGATGCAGAGTTCGGCCGGCTGGAACCGGGCCTGGCGGCGGATATTGTTGTGCTGGACCGGGCGCTGACCGCTGGCAATGCAGGCGAGGCCCAGGTGCGTATGACAATCTGCAACGGGCAGGTCACCTATTCCGCCGACGCATACTGATTTGATCATTCATCAAGCTCGCGGCCCGTTATCCCTGTAGGGCGGCCCGGCGGGATCGGCTATCCATGAAGAAACAGAATGGGAGCCTGCTGATGACACCGTTGTCTGGCTTGAAAGTTGTCGAACTCGCCCGGATCCTGGCCGGGCCCTGGATCGGCCAGTCGCTGGCCGACCTTGGCGCCGAGGTGGTCAAAGTGGAAAGCCCGGCGGGTGATGATACCCGCCGCTGGGGGCCTCCTTTCATCGAGCGCGACGGCGACAAGACGGCGGCCTATTACTATGCCGCCAACCGCGGCAAGCACTGCGTGACGGCTGATTTTCGCACCGAAGAGGGCCGCGCGGCGGTGATCGAACTGGTGCGCGGCGCCGATATCCTGATCGAGAACTTCAAGGTCGGCGGGCTGGCCAAATACGGTCTGGATTATGCCAGCCTCGCCAAGGTCAACCCGCGGCTGATCTACTGTTCGGTCACCGGTTTCGGACAGGACGGGCCATACGCGCAGCGGGCGGGCTATGACTTCCTGTTGCAGGGCATGTCGGGGCTGATGTCGATCACCGGCGAACCCGGCGGCCAGCCGCAGAAGGTTGGCGTAGCGATTACAGACATCGTGACCGGGCTTTATGGCACCATTGGCATTCTGGCTGCCGTGCAGCAGCGCCACGCCACGGGGCGCGGCCAGCATTTGGACATGTCCCTGCAGGATTGCGCCACAGCGCTGCTGGCCAATCAGGCGATGAACTACCTCGCCACCGGTGAAAGCCCCAGCCGCATGGGCAATGATCATCCCAATATCGCGCCCTATCAGGTGATGCAGGTCAGCGACGGCCATGTGATCCTGGCGGTTGGCAATGACGGACAATTCCGGCGGCTTTGCGATGTGCTGGGCCTGCCCGGCCTGAAAGACGACGCGCGGTTCACCAGCAATCAGCTGCGGGTGGCCAATCGCGAAGCCCTGACCACCGTCTTGTCCGGCGTCCTGTCCGGCTGGAGGCGCGACGCGCTGCTGGCGGCACTGGAGGAGGCCACAGTGCCTGCCGGGCCGATCAACACCATCGGCCAGGCCTTTGATGATCCGCAGATCCGTCACCGGGGCATGCAGATCGCACCGGAAGGCGTGCCGGGGGTGCGAGGGCCCTGGACGTTCTCGGGCGCGGAACTGGCGCTGGAAAAATCGGCCCCGACGCTGCCAGGAAACGACTGAAAAACGCGGGCGCGTCGCAACTTTTGGTGGATTTCCCCGCCACCTCTGGCAATCTGCGGCGACGAAGAAGGGAGGGCTGCCTATGCACAAGCTGATCATCATGTGGTCGCACCCGCGGTCGATGTCGACCGCGATGGAGCGCGTCATGCGCGAGCGCGGCGATCTGGATTGCGGGCACGAGCCCTTCATGTACGACTATTACGCCAACCGGCAGGTGCGGCAGATGCCGCATTTCGACATCGAGGACGGCCGCCCGCTGACCTATGAAGACGTGCGGGACTCGCTGCTGGCGCGGGCTGAATCCGGTCCGGTATTTGTAAAAGACATGGCCTATTACGTCATGCCGCGCATTCTGGAGGATGAGGAATTCCTCAGCCGCATCACCCATTGCTTCCTGATCCGCGATCCCGCCGCCTCGATCCGCAGCTATTTCAAGCTGGACCCCGGCGTCACTTCCGAAGAGATCGGGCTGCAGGCGCAATGGCAGCTGTTCGAGGCATTGAAAATGCGCGGGCTGGCGGCCCCTGTGGTCCGGGCAGAGGATATCCGCGCCGACACCCGCGCCGTGGTCTCACGCCTGTGGCAGGAGGTCGGGCTGGAGTTTCGCGCAGAAGCTTTTGAGTGGCAGCAGGAGACGCCGCAGGACTGGGGGCAGGTCAGCGGCTGGCACGGGGACGTCTCTTCCAGCGGCGCGATCCGGGCGCTGACGCCGGAAGAACTGGCTGAACAGCGCCGCGCCTTTGACGCGCTAGCGGGTGAGCATCCGCATCTGGCAGGCTTTGAGGCGCATCACCGTCCGTATTATGACCGCCTGTCGGCGCAGGCTCTAACGGTCTGAGCCAGCTTTAGAAATCGAGGCCAAGATCGAGCGTGCGCGCAGAATGGGTGAGCGCACCGGCGGAGATATAATCCACCCCGGTGGCGGCCACTTCAGCGATGCGCTCCAGCTTCATATTGCCCGAGGCCTCGGTCTGCACATGGCCCTTTGCCAGTGCCACGGCCTTGATCAGGGTGGCGGTGTCCATGTTGTCCAGCAGCACCACATCGGCACCGCCGCACTCCAGCACCTCTGACAGCTGGTCCAGCGTGTCGACTTCGATTTCCACCTTCATCATATGGCTGACACTGGCCTTGGCGGCCTCCAGCACCTGCCGAACGCCGCCGGCCGCGGCGATGTGGTTGTCCTTGATCAGGATCGCATCAGAGAGCCCAAACCGGTGGTTGAAGCCGCCGCCGTGCAGCACCGACTGTTTCTCGGCAATACGCAGCCCCGGCGTGGTCTTGCGGGTGCAGGTGATGCGGGTCGCTGTGCCCTTGGTTTCGGCCACAAAAGCGGCGGTCAGCGTGGCAATGCCGGTGAGGCGGCCTGCAAAATTCAGCGCCACCCGTTCGCCCGACAGGATCAAGGAGGCCGCGCCTTCGATGGTCATCAGCACGTCGCCAGGCTGACATACTGAACCGTCCGCCAGCAGAGTCTCCACCTTCAGCCCGGCATCCACCAGGTGGAAGGCGATGCGGGCGATCTGCATGCCCGAGACGGTGCCGGCCTTACGGGCGCGGATACGGGCCGAATATGTGGCATCCGCAGGGATCACGGCGCGGGTGGTAATATCCCCGTTCTGCCCCAGATCCTCCATCAGTGCGGCACGCACCATGGGTTCCAGGATCAGGTCGGGCAGGGTGGAAAATGCGGTACTCATGGCTGGTCCTTGCATGCCCCGGCACGGATTTTCAGCGCCTCGGGCAGGGTGATCAGGGTGCGGACCGCCTGTGCGGGGTCCGTGTCGGGGAAGTCGTCGCGCCAATGGCCGCCGCGGCTTTCCTCGCGCCTCAGCGCGGCAGCGGTGATCAAAGTGGCAGTGGCGCACATATTGACGAAGCTTTCGTCCGCGCGCTGGTTTTTTTCAAGCCGGGCAATGACCTGCAGGGCCGTCCGCAGCCCCTCTGCTGTGCGGCGCACGCCCACATGAGCAGTCATGGCGTCGCGCAGCGCCTGCACCGCGGCAGGGTCAGATGGCGCGCCGGAGACCAGTT
>CAJXHQ010000320.1 GCA_913054485.1 uncultured Paracoccaceae bacterium | reverse complement strand
TAGGCGCGGATCTCTCCGATCCCGATAGAGACCGGCAGTTCCGGCAGCTGGAAGGGCGCGGCCTCGGGGGCTGGCAGTTCGGGGTCCGGCTGGGCGGCGTTGGGCGTGCGTTCCACCCGGATCAGCCCGGCGCTCAGCGCATTGACCGAGAAGTTGCCGCGGATCAAAGCCAGCCGGTTCCAATCCAGCACGGCGTCTTCGATGGTCAGCCATGCGCCCTCATCGTCAGAGACGGTCAGCCGCTCGATGGTGGCGCGGGAGGACAGCGCGCCCTCCAGGCCGGTGACCTGGATATTGCGGTTTTCTCCCGACAGGGTGTCCTCGAGAAAGCCCACCAGCAGCCCGCCCGAGCTGTCCTCGCCCTCATCCTGCGCGGCCAGCGGCGCGGCGGTCAGCGCGGCGGCGAGGGTATAGTGCAGGAGCCGCCTCAAAACGCCTGTCCGATGCCGATGTAAAACTGCAGCCCGTCATCGGTGCCGCCGGATACCGGGTAGGCCAGGTCCAGCCGGATTGCCCCAATGCCCGCCACGTCGTAGCGCACGCCCAGACCAGCCCCGGAGTGGCTCTCTGAATCGCCGGATACGAAAGGGTCGCTGTCGATGAAGCCGATATCGTAAAAGCCAACCAGGGTGACCTTCTCGGACACCCGGCCGCGCAGCTCGCCGGATAGGGCCAGGTAGCCGCGGCCGCCGGCAATGCCGCCGTTGGCCGGAACGCCCAGCGACTGGTACTCCTGGCCGCGCACGGATCCGGCGCCGCCGGAGAAGAATAGGTAGGTCGGCGAGACCTCGTTCAGCGACGGACCCACCACAGACCCCATCTGAATACGAGCGGCCACCACATAGTCATGGTTGCCCATAATCCGCTGATAGCCGCGCCCGTCAAAGCGGAACTGCAGCCCGGATGCGCTGCCGTCAATTCCGGCAAACGGCATGGCGCGGGCATCGATATAATAGCCGTCTGTGGCATTCACCCTGTTGTTGCGCCGCTCGTATTCAGCGCGGATCTGGCCAGTGATATACTTGAATCGCCGCTTGCCGAAGACATCTTCGGCCAGGGTGGATTCAAACCCGACGGATGCCTCGCCGATCAACCGGTCCGAGAATACCCGCCGCACACCAATCGCGCCAAGGCCGCGGGTGGCGGTGTAGTGTTCCTCGTCCAGCCGTTCGGCCTCCAGCAGGTAAAAGACATTGTCGTCTGGTCCAAGGGTCGCTGGGCGGTCCAGCCGCAGCGCCACCCGCCCGTCGAGGTCTGAGTTGTTGCCGATCCCGCTCAGCCGGGTTTCCAGCCGCAGTTTCTCGGCATTTCCGAAGAGGTTGCGGTGCATCCAGGAGCCGGTGATCTCGATCCCGTCGCTGGAACTGAATTCAACACCAAAGGTCAGCCGCCTTTTGGGAAGGTCTTCCAGCGAGGCGGTGACATCCAGCGTGCCATCCGGATTGGCCTCCTGCGCCTCGCGCAGGGTGACCGAGGAGAAGGTGCCGGTGCGCCGCAGCCGGGATCCGGTAAGGGCCAGGCTGTCCGGGTCGAACTGCGCGCCTTGCGGGAAACCTGCAATCGAACGGATTGCGTCTTCGTTCACATCCGAGTTGCCGGAGATGACCATTTTTCCGAAGCGAAGCTTGCGGCCCGGATCCATGCGGATATCAGAATCCAGCCGCGCGCGCAGGTGGTCGGCTGTTATATCGCGCTCGGCGATGCGGCCCTTGGCGTGGCCGGCCTGCCGCCAGGCTTGCCGTCCGGCCCGCGCGGCATCGCGGATTGCCCCGGTGGTGGCGGTTTGTCCGGTGGCGTAGCCTTCGGGCAGCTCCTGCGCGCCGCCGCCCGGCAGCGGTGACAGCGCCGCCTTGCCGAAGGTGAATTGCGGCCCGGTCTCGATCGAGATGTCGATGGAGCTGACGCTTCGGGGCGGGTTCAGCGGCTGAATGGCAGCTGCCTCGCGCCCGTCCAGGCGGATATTCACAACCGGAGCAAAGTAGCCCGCGTCATAGAGCACCTGTACCATGGTGCGGTAATCGGCCAGGGAGGCGGCCAGCAGTTCCTGCACGCTCTCCTGTCCGCGGGCAACCGCCTCTGCCGCGGAAGACGCGGCCGTCAGCCGGCTGCGCAGCTCTTCATCCGCGCCGGGTGCATTCAGTGAGATGTCGGCTGCAAAAACCGGTGTGCCGGCAAAGGCGCCAGCGGTGCAGATGCGCAACAGCAAGTCCCGCATGAACCGCCGCGGGCATCGGCAAAATAACATGGGCGGGCTCCGGGTGCCTGCAAATTTCTCTGTTTCCGGCGCGGTCTGTCGGGCCTGAGCGCGCCTCCTCCCCAACGCCTAGCACAGGGTCTGCTGCGAAAGAAGCCGCCAGAGAGGCGCATATGAAAAAAGCCGCGCCTGTGCAGCGCGGCAGTCAGCCAGTCCCCGGGAGGGACAGGGCAGGGGATGGGGTCAGCCCCGGGCGCCTTCGTACCAGCGCCGGATGGCGGCGCGGTCCTCTGGTTCCATGAAGGAAACATTGGCGGGGGGCATCGCGTGGGTCACGCCTGATTGCAGATAGATCGCGCCGGCCTGGCGGGCCACGTCTGCCTCGGTCTCCAGCAACACGCCCTTGGGGGCGCGGCGGATGCCATCCCAGTAGGGTTCGCGCGCGTGGCACATCGAGCAGCGCCCGAGAACGATCTCATGCGCCGCCTCGAAGCCCTCGGCCTCGGCCATCACCAGGGCGGTGCCGGTAAGCGCGGCCTGCTCTTCTTCATCGCCCTCATATTCCAGCGGCGCGGTGGACAGGATCACGATGGCGAGGAACAGAAGCGCGGTCACCAGCCAGGTCCAGGTTGGGTTGCCTTTGCGGGCATGCATGGAGTTGAAATAGTGGCGGATGGTCACGCCCATCAGGAACACCAGCGCCGCGATCAGCCAGTTGTAGGTCGAGGCAAAGGCCAGCGGGTAGTGGTTCGACAGCATCAGGAAGATGACCGGCAGCGTCAGGTAGTTGTTATGGGTCGAGCGCAGCTTGGCGATCTTGCCGTATTTCGCGTCAGGCGTGCGGCCTGCCTGCAGGTCGGCCACCACGATGCGCTGGTTCGGCATGATGATGAAGAACACATTTGCGGTCATGATGGTGGCGGTGAAGGCACCAAGGTGCAGCATCATCGCGCGGCCGGTGAAGATCTGGTTGTAGCCCCAGCCCATGATCACCAGCAGGATGAACAGCAGTCCCATCAGGAAGGTCGGGCGTTCAGCCAGGCCGGATTTGCACAGCCGGTCATAAACCAGCCAGCCGATGGACAGCGAGGCGGCCGAGATCACGATGCCCTGGAACAGGGTCAGTTCGGCCTTGGTCTGGTCGATCAGGTACAGCTCGCCGCCGACCCAGTAGACCACCATCAGCAAGGCCGCGCCGCTCAGCCAGGTGGCGTAGCTTTCCCATTTGAACCAGGTCAGGTGGTCGGGCATGTCGGCCGGGGCCACCAGGTACTTGCGGATATGGTAGAAACCCCCGCCGTGCACCTGCCATTCTTCGCCGTGTGCCCCTTCAGGCAGGTCCGGCGCTTTGCGCAGGCCCAGGTCCAGCGCGATGAAATAGAAGGAAGAGCCGATCCAGGCGATGGCGGTGATAACATGCAGCCAGCGCAGGGCAAAGCCTACCCAGTCCCACATCATGATCATTTCATACATGTCGAAAGCCTCTTTGTTGGCATTTGGCAGCCACCCTAGGCAAAGCCGCGATTTTACGGTATTCCCATCGAATACCAAACTGTATCAAAAAATCTGGAACAATGTCCTATCTAGACAATATCCGCACATTCGTCCGTGTTTACGAGCTCGGCTCCATGTCCGCCGCGGGGCGCGACCTGCGCATCTCGCCTGCGGTGACCTCGGCACGGATTTCGCAGCTGGAGGATTACCTCGGCGTGCGGCTGTTCCAGCGCACCACGCGCAACCTGACAGCCACCGAGCAGGGTCAGGCCTTCTACAGTGGCGCGGTCTCTGTTCTGGAAGCGGTGGAGGGCGCCGAGGCCAAGGTGATGCGTCTCACCGAAGCGCCGCGCGGCACGCTCTTTGTGGCCGCGCCCCTGGGGGTGGGCCGACGGCTGATCGCGCCTGAAGTGCCTGAGTTTCTGGGTGAATATCCCGATATCAACCTGCGTCTGCGGCTGTCGGACCGGGCAGTGGATCTGACCACCGAAGGTCTGGATCTGGCCTTTTTCCTTGGTCAGCCCGAGGACAGCAACCTGCGCATCCGCAAGATCGCCGATTGCCAGCGCGTGCTCTGTGCGGCGCCGGAATATGTGGAAAAACACGGCATGCCGGAGAGCGGTGCGGATCTGGTCAAGAGCACTCATGAGTGCCTCAACCTGCGCTATCCCGGCGCTACCGAGTTTCAGTGGATGCTGGAGACGGAAGAGGGCCCTAAGAAGTTCGCGATCTCGGGCCGTTATGAATGCGACGACGGTGACGTTCTGACCGATTGGGCGCTGGCGGGCGAGGGGATCGCGCTGAAGCCGGTCTTCGAGGTGGCAGATCATATCAGCGCAGGCCAACTGGTGCCGGTGGCCACCCGCACGCCGCCGGTTCCGGTGCAGATGGCCTGTCTCTATACCCACCGCCGCCACCAGGATCCTAAGACCCGGCTGTTCATGGATTTCATGACCGACCGTGTCGGCCGCGCCGTGCGCGAGGCAGAGGACCGCGTCAAAGCCGGCTGAGCGCCAGGTATTGCAGCGGGCGCTCCCGCCTGTTTCGGAACATCCTTCGGATGACCCTTTCCAGTTGGGCCGGGC
>CAJXHQ010000319.1 GCA_913054485.1 uncultured Paracoccaceae bacterium | reverse complement strand
CGACTGGGCGCGCCATGGCCATAGGTCATGTAATCCCGATCTCCTCGCAGCACGAGATGGTGAACCCGATTTTCGGCGACTTCATCGCCGGCGCCGGAGAGACCTATTCCAAGGCCGGCTACGACATGGTTCTGTCCCTGGTCGAGGACCACCGGCAGGAGCAGGTCTACCGCGAGCTGCGCGGCAAGCGGAACGTCGACGGCATCATCGTGCACGCGCCGAAAATGGGCGATTCGCGGATCACCATGCTGCAGGAAATCGGCATCCCCTTTGCCGTGCATGGCCGCGCATCCGAACTGACCGGCCCCTATAACTGGCTGGACGTAAACAACAAAAGCGCCTTCCAGCGGGCTACCGACTTCCTGCTCGATCTCGGCCACACCCGCATCTGCCTGCTGAACGGGCTGGAAACCATGGATTTCGCATTCCGCCGCCGGCACGGCTATGAAGACGCGCTGGAGGCCCGCGGCATCACCCCGGATCCGGAGCTGATGCTGGCCGGGGAAATGACGGAAACCTACGGCTACAACACCGTGCAGCGCATGATGCAGACAGCAAACCCGCCGACCGCCTATCTCACCTCTTCCATCATCCCCGCCATCGGCGTGCGCCGCGCGATCGAGGAAGCCGGACTGAAGATGGGCAAGGACATCTCGGTCATCACCCATGACGATGATCTGTCCTACCTGCGCAACGGCGAGGACGTGCCGCAGTTCACTGCCACGCGGTCGTCCGTCCGCGATGCAGGCCGACAATTGGCAGAGATGCTGATCCAGCAGATCAATGAGCCCTCCAGCGAACCCCTGACGCGGCTTCTGGAGGCCGAACTCACCGTGGGCCGCTCCACCGGCCCGGCACCGGAGCGAAAGACATGAGCCAGCTTGATTTCACCCGCGCGGATTTCCCCGAAGGCTTCCTGTTCGGTGCCGCCACCTCCAGCTATCAGATCGAGGGCCACGGCTTTGGCGGCGCAGGGCCGACCCATTGGGACAGTTTTGCCGCCACACCGGGCAATGTGGTGCGCGCCGAACACGGGGCACGCGCCTGCGATCACTACCACCGCTACGAGGAAGATCTGGACCTGATCAAGGCCGCCGGGTTCGACGCCTACCGTTTCTCCACCAGCTGGGCGCGCGTCATGCCCGAAGGGCGCGGCGCGGTGAACCAGGAAGGTCTGGATTTCTACGACCGGCTGACCGATGCGATGCTGGAACGCGGGCTGAAACCCTGCGCCACACTTTACCACTGGGAGCTGCCGCAGGCGCTGGCCGATCTGGGCGGCTGGCGCAACCGGGATATAGCCGGCTGGTTCGGCGACTTCACGCAAGTGATCATGGGCCGGATCGGCGACCGGATGTATTCCGCCGCACCGATCAATGAGCCCTGGTGCGTGGCCTGGCTGTCGCATTTCCAGGGCCACCACGCGCCGGGCATGCGCGATATCCGCGCCGCCGCCCGCGCCATGCATCACGTGCTGCTGGCCCATGGCACCGCCACTGAAAGGATGCGCGGCCTGGGAATGAAAAACCTCGGCGGCGTGTTCAATTTTGAGTGGGCGCAGCCAGTGGATGACAGCCCGGCCGCACAGGAGGCCGCCGCGCTTTATGATGCGATCTACAACCGCTTCCTTCTGGGCGGAGTCTTCAAGGGCGAATACCCGGCAGAAGTTCTGGCAGCCCTGGAACCGCACCTGCCGCAGGGCTGGCAGGACGACTTCCCGGTGATCCAGGCCCCGCTCGACTGGTGCGGCCTCAACTACTACACCCGCAAAGTCATCGCCCCCTGCAAAGGCCCCTGGCCCGCTCATAAGGAAGTAGAGGGCCCGCTGCCCAAGACCCAGATGGGCTGGGAGATTTACCCCGACGGGCTCTATAAGTTCCTGAAACGCACCGCCGCCGAGTATACCGGGGAACTGCCCCTGCTGATCACCGAAAACGGCATGGCCAATCCGGATGTGCTGAAAAACGGCGCTGTGGCCGACTCCGCCCGGATCGACTATATCAATGCCCATCTCGCCAAGGTGAAACTGGCCGCGGACGAAGGCGTGCCCGTCGCGGGCTATTTCCTCTGGTCGCTGCTGGACAACTATGAATGGGCGCTTGGCTATGAAAAGCGCTTCGGACTGGTGCATGTGGACTTTGAAAGCTTGCAGCGCACCCCCAAGGACTCGTACAAGGCGCTCATGTTTGCGCTAACAAGGTAAGCCATGACTGTTTCCGCCGCCCTGCCCGCCCCGGCCGCCCTCGTCGCCGATATCGGCGGCACCAATACGCGCATCGCGCTGGCCCATGGTGTGACCGTGGACGAAAGCACCGTGCGTCGGTTCCGCAATGCGGATCAGACCGGGCTGGAGGAGATTATCCGCACTTTTCTGCACGACCTGGGGCAGCCAGATGTCGGCGCGGCCTGCGTGGCGCTGGCCGGACCGGTCAGCGGTGAAACCGGCCGCATGACCAACCTTGACTGGGAGATCAGCACCGATCTTCTGAAACGCGCCGCAGGTGCGCCGAAAGCCGCGCTGCTGAACGACCTTCAGGCCCAGGGCCACGCACTGGCCCATCTGGATGCTGCCAAGTGCCCTGTTCTCTTTGCCGGGTCCGGCGCGCAGGAAAGCTGCAGCAAGCTGGTTGCCGGGGTCGGCACCGGCTTCAACATTGCCCCGGTGCACCCCACCGCGGCAGGCATGGAGGTTCTGGCCTCGGAAACCGGCCACACCGACCTGCCGGTCGCGGATGAGGCCAGCCTGTCGCTGAGCCGCCACCTTACCGCCCGCCACGGCCATGCTGCTCTGGAAGAAGTGCTGTCGGGCCGCGGTTTGGAATGCACCTATGCTTGGGCTGCCAGTGAAGCCGGATCAGATCAACGGCTCACTGCCGCAGAGATCATGACAGCAGCTAAGGACGGCAGCGACCCGCGCGCCACCCGCACGGTCGAGCTCTTCTGCGCCACATTGGGCCGCGCCTGTTCCAACCTGGCGCTCACTTGCCTGCCCTATGGCGGCATCTATTTCACCGGCGGGGTGGCGCGCGCGGCGGCTCCCTTCCTGGAGAGCCACGGCTTCTACGCTGCTTTCCTGGACAAGGGCCGCTTCTCGGACTTCCTGCGCCAGTTCCCGCTGCATGTGATCGAGGACGACTACGCCGCCCTCACCGGCTGCGCCAGCTTCCTCGCAGAAGCCTAAGCCCCCGGCCTAGAGGTTCCCGGCGCGGTTCGGCACGTAGATCAGCAGCCGGTGGTGCAACCGCTTCATCTGGATGCTGACAGGGGAAGACAGGCTGCGATCGCGCATCAGACCCAATTGCCACTCGAACCCCATCGGCGTGGTTCCGCGCGTTACGCAGCCGCCCGTTTCGGCGCAGTCCTGAGCAACCGTGGTACGCAGTTTCGTGCGGGCCCAGACCGGTTTGCGGTCGCAGAACACCTCGAGAAATCCGTTGTCTGCATTACTGAGCCTGATACGCATCTCAACCCGGTGCCACTCGCTCAGGTCCTCTGCAGCGATACAGTTGCGGCCCATGACGGTGACGCCATTCCTGGCATCGAGCTGCGCTGAGACAATGGGAGACCCCGGATCGCCCGCCCGCACCAGCCGCGATATATCAACCTGCCCGCTGCCAAGCGCAGCGCGGTCCGCCCTGATATCAAACCCTAACAGCCGAGCCTGGCCCAGCCGCCAGTCCTCGCCGGTGCGCAGGGCAGAGCGGCGCTGGCCCGGCGAGAGGCGGAAGCTGACGCCCTCGCCGATGATGTCCGGATCCCGGTCCGAGGCCGGATCAATGGCGCCGGGCACCGTGACCCAGTCGTAAAGCTGATCTTCCACCCGGAAAATGGGCCCCTCCCCGCCGCAGCCAGCCAGCAGCAGACCGGCCAGCAGCAACGCCGGCAGTCTCATTCTGCCGGAACCGAACGCGCTGCCTCGGATCCCGCCGGGAAGGAAATCATGCGCCCGTTTTCCTCGTCGTAGAGTTTCCAGCGCAGGCAGGAGAGCCCCTTCAGGAAAGTAATCTTTTCCGACTGCAGCAGCCCCTCAGCCGCAAGCGCGGCATGGGCCTCGCGCAGCCGGTAGCCGGGGATCTTCGCATTGAGGTGATGCAGGTCATGATAGCCAATATTCATCGTCACCAGATCAAACAGCCAGCCCCAGTCCAGCACCGCGCTGCCCTCAAGCGCGGCCGCCTTGAAGCTCAGCTCCGGCCGCGTGCCCCAGGTGATGTTCTCAAAGTTATGAACCACATAGGGGATCAGCGCCCCAAAGGCGCAGGCCAGATAGACCGCGGCAGCCCAGAACAGAAGGCCGGCCCAGCCGCCAGCCGCCCAGATCACCGCCCGGAGGCCCGCCAGCAGGAGATTGTGCAGAATCAGGTCGCCGACGCCGGTTTTGAACCCGTAAAGCGGCATCCGCCGCAGGATGGCGTAGAGCAGGAAAGGCCCAATGACGATCAGGATCCAGGGGCTGCGGTAGACACGGTACTGCAGCCGCTTCCAGCGCGGCGCCGCCTGCCATTCCGCAAGGGTCATGGTCTGGATCTCAAACGTGTCGCGCCGTTCCAGATCGCTGACGTAAGTATGGTGCAGCCCGTGGATATAGCGCGTCGCCTTGTAGGGAGTCATGGCAATGGGCGAGAGCAGGGTTCCCGTGATGTCATTGCGCCGGCGCGATGTGAAGAAAGAGCGGTGCAGGCAGTCGTGCTGGATCATGTAGATCCTGAGCCCCATGGCCGCCGCCAGCAGCACCGCGGGCACCGTCAGCCACCAGGTGCCCAGCGTCGCAATCCCAATGACAA
>CAJXHQ010000318.1 GCA_913054485.1 uncultured Paracoccaceae bacterium | reverse complement strand
TGATAAGAGAGAATTTCTGGCTCATCGTAACCATCGAGGAGTGGAGATGAGACAGAAACCCGGAGCCAAGCAGAGCCGCGGCGAGACGGTCATCAAGGATATCCGCCGGGCCACCCGCAATCAGAGCCCGGCCTTGGCGCTCACTTGCCCCGCGGACTGGTGCGATCCAGTTCAGAGGTGATCGGAATGTGCTCTTCTTCGTCTCCCGGTGGCAGTCTGAACGGGCCGTTGTTCCAGTCAGCGGCCTTCCACGCTTCTTTTGCCTCTTCGATCTTGTCTTTTGAAGACGAAACAAAGTTCCACCAGATGTAGCGGCCTTCATTCATGGTGGCTCCGCCCAGCAGCATCAGACGGGCGCCGCGCGTGCCCGCGCGGGCACTGATCGAGTCACCCGGGCGAAAGACCATCATGCGACCAGCCTCAAAACTCTGGCCGGCCACCTCAATGGAGCCTTCAGTCACATAGATGCCGCGATCCTCATGGTCATCGGGCAAAGGAAATTGAGCGCCGGGCTCAAGCATCACATCCAGATAAAAGGTTTCGGTGTGCATGGTGACCGGACTTTGCTGGCCGTAGGCGCTGCCGAGGATCAGTTTGGCTCTGGCGCCGCCATCAATGATTTCGGGCAGGGCGTCCTTCTTTTGGTGCTCGAACCCGGGATCCATGTCCTCTTTGTCTTCAGGAAGCGCGATCCAGGTCTGAATGCCGAACAGGCTGTGGCGCGTGGCACGGGTTTCCTCTCTGGTGCGCTCCGAGTGGGTGACGCCCTTGCCCGCGACCATCCAATTCACCTCGCCGGGATAGATCATCTGGTGGGTGCCAAGGCTGTCGCGATGCTCAAACTCCCCCTGGTAGAGATAGGTCACCGTGCCGAGACCGATGTGGGGATGCGGGCGGACGTCGATGCCGCCCTCGGTGATGAATTCCGCCGGCCCCATCTGATCAAAGAAAATGAAGGGCCCGACCATCTGGCGATTGACCGAAGGCAGTGCGCGCCGCACTTCAAACCCGCCGAGGTCGCGGGCGCGCGGGATGATCAGAGTGTCGATCGCATCGCCGCATTCCGGGCATTCAGGATCGTGAGTTGGGTTCCAGCTCATTGGCTTGTTCCTTTCGAAAGGCTCTTGAGAATGTCAAACGGGCTTGATGTAGTGTCGAACGGTGGGGCCATCCGGACGCAGATCAAGCACCTTGAGTTCCGATTGAGCGGTGACATCCGCACTGGTGACGCGTTTGTGCTGTTCAAGATGCTCAAACCAGCTTGGCAGATGGAACGTCTCGATCCAGCTGCCGGGATCCTCGACGTTCTGGTGAAGATGCCAGCGCGTGGCCCCATCCCGCAGCCGCTCTTTTGAAAACCGTGTGATCAGTTTCAGGAACGTTTGCCGGTCCCCCGCTGCGATTTGGTATTCTACAGTGACCATTGCAGGGCGGTCACCCGAATGGCCTTCACTGATTGCTGGCGCATCGGGCCAGACAGAGGCCGGTGTCAGGTCCTGGGTCTCTCCCTGACCGATCTTGAAGCGGCGTGTCGCAAACAGCGCCAGTGCCAGCCCGGCGGCGGCAGCCAGCAGGGTCATAGGGATCGATCCCTTCGCCGCCGCCTGTCCCCAGGCAACAGAGCCAGCGGACATTGATCCGAAGAACACCATAAGAAAGACCGCAAGACCGCGCGCGCGCACCCAGTCCGGCAGGGCCGTCTGGGCCGAAACGTGGAACGAGGTCAAGGTTGCGATCCAAGACAGTCCGCCCAGCAAAGCTGCAGCCATCAGGACTGCCGGCGCGTCTGAGGCTGCCATCGCAAGAAGAGCAATCACCGTGCCGAAGGTGCCAATCTGCACCGTCTGATCCGAGTTGAATCGCTTTTTGAGGCGCGGCAACAGCAAAGCCCCCGCAACCGCTCCGGTGCCGATCAGCGCCGTCAGCGCGCCATAGAGCTCGGACCCACCGCCCTCGGCACCGCGCGCAATCAGCGGCAGCAGCGCCCAATAAGCGGAGGCAAAGACAAAGAAGGCGGCTGCCCGGATCAGGGTCGCCAGCATGGCCGGGTTGTGGCGCACATGGCGCAGGCCGGTGCCCATTTCGGCCAGAATGGTTGTGCGTGACGCCTTGGGGGGCACCGGGGCGGGGCGCCAGAGAAGCAAGGCGGCAATGATGACCACAAAGCTGAGAGCGTTCAGCACGAAAGGCGCAGCCAGACCCAGCGTGGCGATCAGTACACCCGCCAAAGCGGGGCCAATCGCCCGGCTGATGTTGATCCCCATCGAATTCAGCGCAATGGCGGGGCGCAGATTTGTCCGGGGTACAAGCTGCGGTACCACGGCCTGCCAGGCGGGAGCCATGAAAGCAGCCCCGGTGCCGATGGCAAGGGTGAAGACAATCAGCAACTTGGGGGTCATCGCGTCCCGCCAGACCAGCAGTGCCAGGAGGGAAATCACCGCCATCAAGGCCAGGTTAATCCCGATCAGCAAGCGGCGCTTGTCCATCCGGTCGGCCAGCGCGCCCGCCAGCAGCGCGAAACAGAACACAGGGAGCGTGGTCGCCGCCTGAACTAGGGTAACGACCGCCGGGTCCGGGTTCAGCGTTGTCATCAGCCAGCCGGCGCCGACTTCATGCATCCAGGTGCCAATGTTCGAGATCAGCGTGGCGGTCCACAGCAGGGTAAAGGCCCCGCTTGCAAAGGGAGCAAAGGCGCCGGCCTCTGTCGACGGGTTACCATTGGATGACATCAGTAAGCTCCTCGCGGTGCTTTTCGGCGTAGGCGCGCACGAAAGGGCAAAGCGGCACGATCTTCTGCCCGGCAACGCGGGCGTCTGCAATCAGGCGCTTGGCGAGCGCAGCTCCTGCTCCCATTCCGCGCATGCTGTCGGGAACAACGGTGCCATCGGCGATCACAGTGGCCGCGGACAATTTCGAGGTCGTCAGATAAGCCTCGCCTTCCACCCCGTCGAAAGCGGCCGAATAGCGGCCCTTGGTTTCCGTCTCGTAATAGGCGATCACGGGATCCGGCATCGTTGTTCTCCTGTTGGTGGGCTGCCTGCCCGATTGGCGGATAAGGTCAGACGGCAAAGCAGGAACAGCCGAGTGCGCCCCAGAACGCACCCTTGTCGCGCACCGGGATCGGGTTGGCCCAGGCAATGCCATGGTTGTGGCCATGCATACCGCAGCCGCTGCTGCAGCCATCGTGGCAGGCCCGCATGTCCAGTTGTGCCGGAGCCTGCGCAGGCTGGCGTTCGGCGGGGCTGGCAAACAGGGCGTTGACCGACCAGTCCGGGCTGGCGGGCGGCAGCGGCGGGTCCTGATCGTCGAACTCAGCATCGGCAAAAACGACCTTGCCGCCGACCACGGTCAGAACCGATTTGATGGAGCGTATCTGTCCGTCTGGCACCGTCATCAGGTCATCCGACAGAACCGCAAGGTCGCCGTACATGCCGGGGCTGAGCCGCCCTTTCACGTCCTGTTCGCCCGAGAACCAGGCCGAGCCGGTGGTCCATATCGCCAGCGCCTCCTCCCGGGTCAGCAGGTTGTCTTCGCCATACAGTGTCAGCCCGCCAACGGTCTTTCCGGTGGTCAGCCAGTGCATGGCAACCCAGGGGTCGTAACTTGCCACCCGGGTGGCGTCGGTGCCGCCGCCGACCGGCACGCCGGTTCGCAGCATTTCGCGGATGGGGGGCGTTGCCTCAGCCGCCTTCTTGCCATAGCGGGCGGCGAAATATTCACCCTGGAAGGCCATCCGGTGCTGAGTGGCAATGCCGCCGCCAAGGGCTTTGATCCGCTCGATATTGCGGCGGCTGATGGTCTCGGCGTGGTCGATGATAAAACGGGTCTTGAACGGCGCCTTGCCGTTCACACGTTCAAAGACTGTCAGGAAACGGTCGATGGTTTCATCATAGGTAGCATGGATGCGGAAGGGCCATTCGTTGGTCGCCAGCAGCTCGACAATCTTCTCCAGCTCCGCTTCCATGACCGGCGCGGGATCCGGGCGCGGTTCCAGGAAGTTCTCGAAGTCGGCCGCAGACCAGGCCAGATTTTCGCCGGCCCCGTTCATGCGCAGCATGGCGTCGCCCGCACCCGGTTCCGTCATTCCGATCCAGCGTTCGTAGTCGTTCAGCTCTTGGCCGGGCTGCTGGGCAAAGAGGTTGTAGGCAATGCGCAGTGTCAGCTGGTCAGCGTCGTGCAGCGACTGGATGACATCATAGTCTTCCGGGTAATTCTGGCCGCCGCCGCCCGCATCGATCACGCTGGTGACGCCAAGGCGGTTCAGCTCGCGCATGAAATGGCGGGTGGAGTTCTTCTGATGCTCGACCTCCAGTTTAGGCCCCTGCGCCAGAGTCGAGTAGAGGATCAGCGCCGAGGGGCGGGCGATCAGCATGCCCGTGGGGTTCCCCTTGGCGTCGCGCTCGATCTCCCCGCCCGGCGGGTTCGGGGTGTCCTTGGTGATCCCCAGCACTCGCAGCGCGGCCTGGTTCAGCAGTGCGCTGGAATAGAGATGCAGGATAAAGACCGGCGTGTCCGGCGCGGCAGCATTTATTTCCTCAAGCGTCGGCATGCGGCGCTCGGCGAACTGGAACTCGGACCATCCGCCGACCACGCGCACCCACTGCGGGCTGGGTGTATTGGCGGCCTGCTTGCGCAGCATTGCCAGCGCATCCGCGACCGAGGGCACATTCTCCCAGCGCAGCTCCATGTTGTAGTTCAGCCCGCCCCGGATCAGATGGGTGTGACTGTCATTCAGGCCCGGGATCACGCGGCGGCCATTCAGGTCAATCACCTGGGTATTATCAGTGGCCA
>CAJXHQ010000317.1 GCA_913054485.1 uncultured Paracoccaceae bacterium | reverse complement strand
CTTTGTGCTGGCGGTCAGGGCCGCCGGCGGCACCTCGGATTACGTGGCCTTTCTGCCGATCCGGCTGGTCACCGCCTCTGGCAGCCGCGGCTATTACAACGAGCTGCACCTGACCGGCAACAAAACCTCGGATTACAACGGTTTCATCTGCCGGCCTGAGTTCGAAGAGACCGCGATTCCCGCCCTGGCCTCGGCCCTGTGCAAGTTGAACTGGCGGAGGCTGAGCCTGCGCTTTATTCCGGCCTCCGACAAGCGGCTGAAACTGTTTCTGAGCGCCTTCTCCGCCAAGGAGGTCACGCTGGAGCGGCCGGGCATGATCGAACCGGACGGCGTTGATATCTCTGTCTGCCCCTATGCGGAACTTGGCGGGGATTTCGACAGCTTCCTGCAGCGGAGCACCAGCGCAAACACGCGCCAGAAGATCCGGCGCTACCTGCGCAGGGTGGAAAGCTCGCCGGATTACCGGATTACCCATACAACGGCGGAAACGCTCGAAACCGGCATCCGCACGCTGAACCGCCTGTGGGCGATCAAATGGGGCGAGAGCAAGGGCAAGCGGCTTGATAATATCCTGCGCACCCACTGGCATCTGCTTAGAAGCGCCTTTGACACAGGTACATTGTTCATGCCGGTGCTGTGGCACCGGGACCGGCCGGTCAGCATCTTCGCCATTTTGGTGGACCGGCAGAAGAAGGTCTTCAATTTCTTTGTCGGCGCCCGCGACCTGTCGTTCAAACAAATTCCCTCTGGCCTGGTGATGCATGGCTATTCCATCCGTCACGCCATTTCCGGAGGGTTCGTCAAATACGACTTCCTGCGCGGCAATGAGCCCTACAAGTATTCCTTCGCAACCGGGGAAGAGAAAATCAGATCGGTTCTGATCAGTACGAAAAGCGGCGGCAACCTGGGCGGAGCGCTGGATATGCGCTGCCTGCGCGAGGTGTTTGCCCGTTCGAAAGAGTCTTACCGGGCCGGCGATCTGCCCGCGGCGGGGCGGGGGTTTGCGCAGATCCTGCAGCGGTTGCCAGGGCATGGCGGGGCGGCCTATCTGACCGGATTGACCGCTGCCCGGATGGCCGATCATAAAACGGCCTGTCTGGTCTTCAGCAAGCTTCTGGAGCGGACACCGGGATCCCTTAAGTTACGGCTCCGCCTGGCAGTTGCAGAGAGCGCGCGCCTTATGCCGTCAGAGGGGCGGGAAGCTGCTGTTGCCAGGCTGTTTGACCGTTTCCCGCGTGAACGGAAGATACCGCTTATGCTCGGTCAGACGCTACTGCGGTTAGGGCAGTCCGGAAATGCGGCAGCGGTTTTTGACGCGGCGCTGCGTCTGTACCCTGGTGACGGCGCACTTCAGGCCGCGCTTGCCGGGGCACGGTTCATCCAGAAGGCTGCCAAAGCGAAAAAACAGGAGCGCCGCATTCTGATGCAAATCAGGATAGATGCGGCCATGGGCAAGGCGCCGGCGGTATTCGGCGGTGTCGAACGGACCATCACTGCCGCTGCCGCGGCAGGTCATCTGGACCCTTTCCCAGGCCTGGGAAAGGGTCCGCAAAAATCCGGGACAGCCCTTACAGGTGTCATGGCCGAGCCGCTGACAGCGGGGTGACCTCCACTGCGACGACCAGCCGTTGACGGAAGGTCGGCCGGAGGGCCGCTCCGGTTGGTCAATGCTTCCGGGAGCTTTGCAGAAGCGGTGCAGGGCAACGTCCGGGCCGGGTGACCTGACGGGCAGTGCCAGAGGGCGGACCACTCCGGTCCGCCGGGTTGTGGGTGAAAGGGTGGGGGCTCCCGTCACGCCCGTGGTTGCGGAGATGGCGAAGCAGGTCCATCAGCAGCAATGCCAGATTGTGCCCCTCTTGGTTCGGGTCTCGGAAGGCCGGGAAACCGCCGCTGGGAGCGCTTCTGGCGGGCAGGGACGGGGCGGCGATCAGGGGTGATTCTGCAGCAGTTTTATTAGGTGAATGGCTGTCTGCGAACCTCTGCTCCGGACCTGATCGGGCTTTCTGAAATCCATCATGCTTCTCTGAAGTGCAGGCTGCCGTAAGGCATTGATAAAAAAGCGCGACCCGCAAGGATTTTAATTAATTTGTTAACCGAACAGCAGTCCGCGGCTGCCCAGCTTTCTGCGTTTTTGCAACATTGTTAGGAGGACTAAAAATGGCAACTTTCGAACACTCAGTCTTTGCGGTGAATTCCACTGGCTCCGAAATTTCGGATGTTCGGGTTTCGTACGACACAAAAGGGTCCCAAACTTTTATCGAAGTCCGCAGCCTTTGGGAGGCTCATAATTCACCGGTTGAAACCATCACATCAGTTAAGGGCGAATCAGACAGGTGGACAGTTAGTTTCGTCTTAGGGGACCAGCGGAAGGAGGCCAAAGACTTTAAGTCTGTCGTCCACAATAGGCCGGGAACTTATACTGTGGTTCTTCTCGAAAATGACGTGGTGATCGTCAAGGAGGATGGCAGTACTACAAAGCAAAGCCTTAAAAGCCTTCAGATCGCCTGAGATCAGCGAAAGCAGGCGGACTCTTTCTTTGGTTTACCCGTGGGCGATTCTTCGGTTGACTCGGCTGTCAGGGCGTATAAAAGCCAACGCTCATACGAGATTTACCGAAAGGCCTTCGCCTTTCCGGACGCAGGAGAAGCACCATGGCGAAGCCGACGACCATCAAAATCCGCCTGAACTCGAGCGCGGGCACCGGCCACTTCTACGTGACCAAGAAAAACGCACGCACCATGACCGAAAAAATGGTTGTGCGTAAGTACGACCCGGTTGCGCGCAAGCACGTCGAGTACAAAGAAGGCAAGATCAAGTAAGCCTTCCTTGACAGGACACGATCTAGAAAGGGGTCACGCCGCGCGCGTGGCCCTTTTTCTTTGTTTGGATGACTTTTGCCATGGCTTTTTCCATCCGCCCCTCCCGCGACAGCGACCTTGCGGCTGTAGATGCGCTGCTGGCGCGCAGCTACCCGAAACTTTTGAAGGCGGATTACCCGCCCTCGGTACTGGTGACGGCTCTGCCGATCATCAGCCGGGCCCGCCCCGAGCTGGTCGGCTGCGGCACCTACTATGTGGCCGAAGAGGACGGGCGCATCATCGGCGCGGGCGGCTGGACCCGGGACAGCCGGCGCGCCGAACTGGGCCATATCCGCCATGTGGTCACCGATGACAGGGCATTGCGCCGCGGCGTAGGGCGGGCAATCCTCGGCCGTGCACTGGCCGCGGCGCAGGCCGCTGGGATCCAGCAGCTGGAATGCTGGTCCACCCGCACGGCAGAGCCGTTTTATGCCGCTATGGGTTTCATTTCGGAAGCTCCGATGGAGGTCAGCCTGGCCCCGGCTGTGCGCTTCCCGGCCGTGCGGATGCGCCGCCACCTGCGCTGACTGAAGGCTGCCGCCATCCTGCTGCCCAATTCTGCCGCTAGGATGCCGGTCAGGCCAAGAACCGGAGAAACTGCCATGACCGCCCGCACCGCGTCCCCGTCCGTACCCCTGTCTGCCCCGCTGGCGGCGTCGCTGAGCCTTTTGGCCGCCCTGACGGCCTGCGGGCCGCAGCAGGGCGTGGGCTTCACCGGGATCGGCTCTGAACCGGCAGGCGCTGCCGCTGCCATGCAAGAGGAGGCGTCGCGGGTCTACGTGCCAGCCGCCGGGGCCGGGCGGCCTGCGACCGCCAGCGGCAGCCTGCCGCTGCACCGCGCCGCCGTCTCTGGCGGCAGCGAAGCAGAGCTGGCCGCGGCCGCCATGGCGGCGGGCGGCAATACGCAACAGGCTGCCCAGGCAGTGATGCTGGGTGCGCAGGGCGTGATGGCCAGCGTGGTTGAGGCCGGCAGCCGCCGTTTCCTGGTGGCGCGCAGCCCGCGCAATGCCGGCAAGGAACCGTTTCAAGAGGGCACTGGACGCGCCTTCCTGGCATCGGTGCAGCCGCTGACAAATTGCGGCACCGGCCAGCAGCTTTTCCGCAAGGAGGGCGGAACGCAGGCGGCGGCGCTGGCAGTGGCACTGGACTGCGATTGAAGCCAGGCGCTGCCGGTGGCCGCGCTGCCAAAGTCACCGGATTTTCGCCATACCGCCAAAAAGGCGTCTCAGTAAGGTCTCAATCCGGCTCCATACAGTTTGCATAAAGTTTTAACCGGTTTGGAGACATCAAATGCATACCAAAAAATCCGCAGTTTATTTCGCTGCAGCCTGGATGGCGGCGATTGTGCTGGTGCCCCTGTCCGGCATTCCCCTTTCCGGCAGCGCGGAGCCCGCGCTGCAGCTGAGTGAGATCACCCTTGTTGTTGGTGATATGCCAGCACAGGACTGAGCCCCCGGCGGTCCGTTCAGAAGCGGGCCTCGGCTGTCACCAGAACCGGCTCCAGCCCTTGACTGGCCATCAGCGCCGCTGAGGCGCTGTTAAAGGGAGCATAAGAGGCCGCGATTACATCCACGCCATCCTCCGCCGCCCGGGTCTTCATCGTTTCGATCAGCGCCTTGCCGACCCCCATGCGCTGCCAGGCTTTCTGTACCGCGATATGCTCCAGCATCATCCGCGTTTCGGCCGCGCGCACCGGCAGGGCGGGGCGGTTCTCCACAGAAAACAGCAGGTAACCGAGCAGCGTACCGCTGGGGCTTTCCGCCCCGAGCGCATGGATGCCGGGCTGCTCCAGCATCTTGGCCAGCCAGGATTCCAGCTCGGCTTCGGAGGGATTGGCGCGGTGGCGGGCAGGCTGATGGGCGGCATGAACCGCGTGCAGCTCTTCCAGAAGGGGGACAAGGCGGGCGGCCTCGGCGGCCGGGATGCTAATGATT
>CAJXHQ010000316.1 GCA_913054485.1 uncultured Paracoccaceae bacterium | reverse complement strand
GGAGGCGCCGTATTCATAGGTGCGGCCGCGGCGCAGGCCCCAGCATTCTTCGGGGTGGATATGCTCCTTGTGGCTGCCGCCGTTCCAGCTGGCGCAGCCGTCCAGCACATCGCGCGAATTGGAATAGACATAAACACTGCCCTCGGCGCTGGGCAGGATATGGGTCATGAAACGGGAGACCATATCGAATAGCTCTTTCAGAGAGCGGCTGGATTGCAGCCATTCGTTCAGTTCGCCCAACAGCTGAACCTCGCGCGCGAGACGCAGCTGGTCGTCCAGGATCTGGCGTTCCTTGTCATTGCGCTGGCGCATCTGGTTCATCCGGAAGCGGTTGGTCTTGAACACCACGTAAACCGCAATGCCCATCGCCAGCATTGCAATCGAGGTCAGTATGATCAGCGACAGCCGTGCCCGCATGATGAACTTCTCGCGCAGGTCGGTGATATCGGTATAAAACTTGATTGCGCCGTCGAAATGCCCGTTGTGCATCAGCGGCGTATAGACCTCGGCCACCTCGCGGTTGGACAGGGTATCGGCGTTGTTCACATGCAGGCGCAGCCCGTCGATCTCCCCGGCGGGGAAGGGCTCGTGCAGGTAGTGCACCTCGCCTTTGGCGACAACCGAATCAAAAAACGCATTGGTTTCATACTCACCGATCTCCCCCGGCCGGGTGGACCAGAAGACCTCTCCGGCGCTGGTCAGCAGCCGGAAGCGGTAGACATCCGAGGCCTCCGGCAGCAGGTTCAGGAAATGCGCGTCCTTGGGGGAAATGCGCCCGTCTTCAAAGGCTTGTTCCGGATCCTCCATATGCAGGACCACCCGGCGTTTCCACAATTCCGCCTGTGCCCTGATGTCGGATTCCAGCATCCGGTCCACCACCGGTTCCGGCACCGCAAATACGGCCCAGGCGGAGGCACCCGCTGCCGCGACCAGCATCGCAATCAGTGCCAGGCTGCGGGCGGTTTCCGCCACTCCCTGTTTCAAAGCTGTTTTCATTACTCGTCACCCAACACGGAAATACTGCCTGAATTTTCAGCGGCGGCGCTTTCGTTTGTGTTAAGGAAATGGGTTGGTTTGCAGGAAGCAGCCAAGGCGGGCAGCAATTCTTCGGCGGATTTTCGAAGGCTTTTAACGGATCGCTGAATATGTGCGGCAGAAGGCGAACAGAGTGTGAACGTCCTCTTTCCCGCGCCGTTGAATCACGGTAGGGTCACGCTCATGAGCAGTTTTGACGAAATGGACGCCTTTGAGGGTGCCAGCCTTTCCGCCCGCGCCATGGCCGCGCGCCCGATGCCCTATATGGACGGGCTGAACGATGCGCAGCGCGAAGCGGTCGAACGGCTGGACGGCCCGGTACTGATGCTGGCGGGCGCCGGCACCGGTAAGACCAAGGCGCTGACCACCCGCATCGTGCACTTGCTGAACAAGGGCAAGGCGCGCCCGAACGAGATCCTGTCGGTGACTTTCACCAATAAGGCCGCGCGCGAAATGAAAGAGCGGGTCGCCCGGATGCTGGGCCAGCCGGTCGAAGGCATGCCCTGGCTCGGCACCTTCCATTCGATCTGCGTGAAGCTGTTGCGCCGCCACGCGGAACTTGTGGATTTGCGCCTTCAGGGTCTGGCTGCTGCGCCGGGCGCATCCGGCGTGTCATCGCGCGCCGCAATGGATGCAGTCATCGAGGGTGCAGATCCATACACCCAGAGCACGGCGTCCCGGCCGGAAGGGCCTCATCTCAGGTCGAACTTCACCATTCTGGACACTGATGATCAGATCCGCCTGCTGAAACAACTGATCCGCGCCGAAGGCATCGACGACAAGCGCTGGCCCGCGCGGATGCTGGCCAATATCATCGACGACTGGAAGAACCGCGCGCTGACGCCCGCCCGGGTGCCGGTGGCCGATGCCAGCGCCTATAACGGCCGCGGCCCGGAGCTTTATGCGCAGTATCAGCGGCGGCTCCTGGAGCTGAACGCGGTGGATTTCGGCGATTTGCTGCTGCACGTGGTGGTGATTTTCCAGACCCACGGCGACATCCTGGCCCAATATCAGAACTGGTTCCGCTATATCATGGTGGACGAATATCAGGATACCAACGTTGCCCAGTACCTCTGGCTGCGGCTGCTGGCAGGCGGGCACAAGAACATCTGCTGCGTCGGCGACGACGACCAGTCGATCTACGGTTGGCGTGGCGCTGAAGTGGGCAACATCCTGAAATTCGAGAAAGATTTCCCCGGTGCCTTTGTGGTCCGGCTGGAGCAGAACTACCGCTCGACGGAACATATCCTGGCCGCCGCTTCGGGTGTGATCCGCGGCAACGCAGGCCGTCTCGGCAAGGAGCTGTGGACAGCCGCCGAAGGGGGCGAGAAGGTCCGCCTGATCGGCCATTGGGACGGCGACGAAGAAGCCCGCTGGGTCGGCGAGGAAATCGAAGCCATCCAGCGCGGTACCCGCGGACAGGCGCCGCGCGGGCTGGATGACATGGCGATTCTGGTGCGGGCCTCGCACCAGATGCGCGCCTTTGAAGACCGGTTCCTGACCATCGGTTTGCCCTATCGTGTTATCGGCGGTCCGTGCTTTTATGAGCGGATGGAGATCCGCGATGCCATGGGATATTTCCGCATCGTCACCACGCCCGAGGATGACTTGGCGTTCGAGCGGATCGTCAATACGCCTAAGCGCGGCCTTGGCGACAAAGCGCAGCAAACCATCCAGACCGTGGCCCGTGCCAACGGCGTGCCGCTGGTGGAAGGCGCGCGTCTGGCGGTCGAAGACGGGCTGATCAAGGGCAAGGGCGGCGCGCAGCTGAAACTGCTGGTGGACAATATCGCCCGCTGGGGCCGCATGGCCGGCGACGGCGACATCACCCATATGGATCTGGCCGAGATCATCCTGGACGAGTCCGGCTACACCACCATGTGGCAGAACGACAAAAACCCGGATTCTCCGGGCCGGCTGGAGAACCTCAAGGAGCTGGTGAAGGCGCTGGAGGCGTTCGAGAACCTGCAAGGGTTCCTGGAACACGTCAGCCTGATCATGGACAATGACAAGCAGGACGCCGAGCAGAAGGTCTCGATCATGACCCTGCACGCCGCCAAGGGCCTGGAGTTCCCGGCCGTTTTCCTGCCGGGCTGGGAGGACGGGCTGTTCCCCTCGCAGCGCTCGATGGATGAAAGCGGCCTGAAGGGGCTCGAGGAAGAGCGCCGGCTGGCCTATGTGGGCATCACCCGCGCCGAAGAGGTCTGCACGATCTCCTTTGCCGGCAACCGGCGTGTCTTTGGGCAATGGCAGTCGCAGCTGCCTTCGCGCTTCATTGACGAGCTGCCGGAAGAACATGTCGAAGTGCTGACCCCGCCGGGGCTCTATGGCGGCGGCTTTGGGGCGGCGGCCCCCAGCAGCGGCGTGCGCAACACCATTGATGACAAGGTGGCGCAGGCTGACGGATATAATTCCCCCGGCTGGAAGCGGATGCAGGCGCGTGCCGGCCAGCGCGGGCTGTCGCAGCCCAAGGAAAGCAAGCACCCGGTTATCGACCTCACCGCCGTGTCCAGCTTCACGCTGGGGGAACGCGTATTCCACCAGAAGTTTGGCTACGGGGCCATCATCGGTATCGAGGGCGACAAGCTGGAAGTAGACTTTGAAAAGGCGGGCACCAAGAAGGTGGTGGCCCGCTTTGTCACGGCAGACGGGGATGTGCCGTTCTGATCCCGTCCGGGGTCAGAGCATCGGGGCGCATCCCTTATGTGCCGGCGGCAGGCCCAGGTGGTGCGGGTTCTGGATGAGGTGCCATGTCGGCGCTTAGCCCGGCGCCTGCGCGCGCGAGCAGGCGCAGCCGTCGGCAGTGCTGCGCCATTGCTCTTCGTCAGCAATCTGCGCGGCTTGCACAGGCGCCGGGGCCGGCACGCTGGCCCGGGTGACAGTTTGATCGGTGGGCTGGCTGCAGGCGCTGAGCACCGCGGCAGCGGCAAAGAGGGCGGTAAGTCTGAACATGGGTAACCTCTGACATTGGTCAAATTCCGCGCGGCTGATAGCGGGGCAGGGCCGGGAAGGAAAACACAGAGCGGCCCGCGGCGGGGAAACCTGCCGCCGCTGTGCGGGAAGCCGCCCAGCTGCCGTGTTCCGCCTGTTGCGGATCAGCGGCAGAAGGCGTGAGGAACAGGAGAACAAAGACGTGAGCAAACTCTACACCGCGCCGGATGGCGCAGACCGGTGCAGCTGGGCAGGCTCCGCACCGGAGTTTCCGGACTACCATGACCGCGAATGGGGCTACCCGGTGGGCGATGATATCCGCCTGTTCGAAAAACTCTGCCTCGAAAGCTTCCAGTCCGGCCTCAGCTGGCGCACCATCCTTGCCAAGCGCGAAAACTTCCGCGCCGCCTTTGACGGGTTCGATTTCAACGTGATGGCGGGTTATGGCACCGCTGAAGTGGAACGCCTGCTGGCGGATGCTGGTATTGTGCGCCATCGCGGCAAGATCGAAGCGGTGATCAGCAATGCCGCCCGCGCGGTTGAGATGGCAGAGCGCGAAGGCTCGCTGGCGGCCTTCTTCTGGTCTTATGAGCCCGATCCGGCCACTCTGCCGGAGCCGCAGACCCAAAGCACGTCGCCCGAAAGCATTGCGCTGTCGAAAGAGCTGAAAAAACGCGGCTGGAAATTTGTCGGCCCCACAACTGTCTTTGCCTTCCTGCAGGCCATGGGGTTGATCAACGATCACGCGGAAGGCTGCATCTGCCGGCAGAAGGCTTTTGCTGCCCGCCGCGACTTCGTGAAGCCGGTCCGGTAGGGTGCGACCGCAG
>CAJXHQ010000315.1 GCA_913054485.1 uncultured Paracoccaceae bacterium | reverse complement strand
ACCGGACTGGCCGGTCTCCCGGACCAGCATCGCCGCGCCTACCTCGCGCGGCGAGGAGCCGCGGATGGCGGCGATCACCACACGGGTGACGCGACCGTGTTCGGCCACGGCGGCCCTCAGCTCCCGGACATCAACCCCCATGGGTCAGCACCTTGGCTGCACGCCACACCTCTTCCGGCGTTGCCGGGGCATTCAGCGCGGGGTAGTCCTCGCCGTAAGCCGACACAGCATGACTCAGCGCCAGCCAGGCCGAAATGCCGAGGTTGAACGGCGGCTCGCCCACCGCCTTGGAGCGGTAGATGGTGTCCTCGCGGTTCTTGCCGTCCCAGAGGTCCACGTTGAACGTGTCGGGCCGGTCCGAACAGGCCGGGATCTTGTAGGTCGAAGGCGCATGGGTGGCGAGCCGCCCGTTGCGGTCCCAGACCAGTTCTTCAGAGGTGAGCCAGCCGGCCCCCTGCACGTAAGCGCCTTCCACCTGGCCGATATCCAGCGCCGGGTTCAGCGAGGCGCCGGCATCATGCAGGATGTCGGCACGCAGGATGCGGTGCTCGCCGGTCAGCCGGTCGATCGCCACTTCGGTCACGGCGCAGCCGTAAGAGAAGTAGTAGAACGGGCGGCCTTCACCCTTGATCCGGTCCCATTGCAGCTTGGGCGTCTTGTAGAAGCCGGTCGCCGAGAGGCTGATGCGGCCCTGGTAGCACTGGGCGGCGGCTTCCTCGAAGGGGATCACGTCATTGCCGACGTAGACATTGCCGTCCTCGAAACGCACAGAAGCAGGCGCGCACTGGTGGCGTTCCGCAAGGAATTCCGCCATGCGGCCGCGCAGCGTGTCACAGGCGGCTTTCACCGCCATGCCGTTCAGATCTGAGCCCGACGAGGCCGCAGTGGCCGAGGTGTTGGGCACCTTGCCGGTATCGGTGGCGGTGATTTTCACCAGGTCCAGCCCGATGCCAAACCGCGCCGCTGCCACCTGCGCCACTTTCAGAAACAGACCCTGTCCCATCTCGGTGCCGCCGTGGTTCAGGTGGACCGAGCCATCCTGATAGACATGCACCAGCGCACCGGCCTGGTTGAGGTGGGTCAGCGTGAAGGAAATGCCGAATTTGACAGGTGAAAATGCGATGCCGCGCTTCAGCACGTCGTGCTTGGCGTTCCAGGCCTCGATTTCGGCCTTGCGGGCAGCGTAGTCCGAGGTGCCGAGCAGCTTTTCGGTCATGCCGTGCAGCTCGAAGTCGGTCACCTCCATGCCGTAGGGGGTGGTGTTGTCGGCACGAACCCGGTTGTCAGGTGCGTCGTAGTAGTTGACCTGCCGCAACGCGACGGGGTCCATGCCCAGATCGTGCGCCACGTGATCCATCACCCGCTCGATCCCGACCATGCCCTGCGGGCCGCCGAAGCCGCGGTAGGCGGTAAAGCTTTGCAGATTGGTCTTCAGGCGGTGGCTTTCGATGCGGATCGCGGGGATCGCATAGGCGTTGTCGGCATGCAGCATGGCGCGGTCGGCCACCGGCAGCGACAGGTCCTGCGCCCAGCCGCAGTTCACCAGATGCAGGAACTCCACGCCCGTCAGGCGGCCGTCTTCGCCGAAACCGGCGCGGTAGGAGATTTTGAAGGCGTGGCGCTTGCCGGTGATGACCATGTCGTCATCGCGGTCATAGCGCATCTTGGCGGGCCGGCCGGTTTTCACCGCAACCACCGCGCAGGACACAGCCAGCGCGTTGCCCTGGCTCTCCTTGCCGCCAAAGCCGCCGCCCATGCGGCGGGTCTCAACCCGCACGGCGTGCATCGGCGCGCCGATGGCCTCGGCCACCTTGTGCTGGATCTCGGTCGGGTGCTGGGTGGAGGAGGAAACCACCACATCCCCGTTTTCCTGCGGCATGGCCATTGCGGCCTGGCCTTCGAGGTAGAAATGCTCCTGACCGCCAAGGTCGAATGTGCCTTCGACCATATGCGGTGCGGCGCTGATCGCAGCAGCGGCATCGCCTTTGGAATAGACACGCGGGCCGTCCTCGAAACGGCTGTTGGCCTCCAGCGCATCCTCGACCGTCAGCAGTGCATCGCCGTCGTCATAGTTGATATCGCCGCGGGACGCGGCGGCACGCGCCTCGCGGTGGCTTTCGGCCACTACCAGAAACACCGGCTGACCGAGGTAATGGATGGTGCCATCGGACAGCAGCGGCTCGTCATGGATCGACGGCGAGACGTCATTGGTAAAGGGCAGATCGTCCGCGGTCAGCACAGCCACCACGCCGGGGCTGGCCTTCACGGCGGACAGGTCCATCGCGGTGATGCTGCCCTTGGCGATATGCGACAGGCCAAAGGCCAGATGCAGGCAGTTCGACGGCACCGGGATGTCATCCACATAGCGGGCGGCACCGGTCACATGCAGGCGGGCTGCGTCATGGGGCAGGGGCTTTGCAACGCTCATGCCGACACCTCCAGAACCGAAGCATCTTCGCCGGTCATCTCCAGGAAGTAGCGTTCCAGCATATTGGCGGCGGTTTTCAGACGGTATTTGGCAGAGGCGCGTATGTCGGTAAGCGGTTTGAAGTCGTCCTTGAATTTCAGTTTGGCGGCCTTGATGGTCTCCAGCGTCCAGGGCTGGCCGGTCAGCGCGGCCTCGACCGCGGCGGCCCGTTTCGGGATGCCGGCCATACCGCCGAAGGCGATGCGGGCGTCTTTGATGGTGCCGTCCTCAATCGTCAGGTTGAAACAGCCGCAAACGGCCGAGATGTCCTGGTCAAAGCGTTTCGACAGCTTGTAGCAGCGCAAGGCGTCCTCCTGCCGCTGCCAGCTTACCGCCTCGACAAATTCGCCGGGCTGGCGCTTTTGCTTGCCGTAGTCGATGAAGAACTCCTCGATCGGCATTTCGCGGCGGGTGAGGCCGTTGCGCAGGTGAAGCGTGGCCCCCAGCGCGATCAGTGCGGGCGGGTTGTCCCCGATGGGGGAGCCATTGGCGATATTGCCGCCAACCGTGGCCGCATTGCGCACCGGGGTAGAGGCATAGCGGCGGATCATCTCACCATAAGAGGGATGCAGCGGTTCAATCGCCTCGCGCATCTTGTTCATGTTGACCATGGCGCCAAGACGCACGGTGGTCTCGGTGATCTCGGCCTCCTTCAAGTCCTCGCAGCCATCGAGGAAGATCACCTGGCCCAGATCGCGGTTCTGCTTGGTGACCCAGAGGCCAACGTCCGTTGCCCCGGCAACCAGCAGCGCGTGGGGGTAGGCCTTGTAGATGCCGGCCAGCTCATCCGCGGATTGCGGCGAGAAACGGTTCAGCTTCTCAACCTTCGGCAGGGAGGTTATTTCCTTCTTGATCCAGACCGGAACCGGTTTCTCCTCAACCGCTTCTGCGGCGCGGATGATCGGCGCGTAGCCGGTGCAGCGGCAGAGATTGCCGGCCAGCTGGTCGTCGTGATCGGTCGCGCCATTGGCATGGGCGGTGACCATCGACATAACAAAGCCCGGCGTGCAGAAGCCGCATTGGCTGCCGTGATGTTCGATCATGGCTTCCTGCACCGGATGCAGCTCGCCGTCGGGACCGGCGGCGCCTTCAACGGTGCGCACGGATTTGCCATGCAGCTGCGGCAGGAACAAGAGGCAGGAGTTCAGAGACTTGGAACCCTGCGTGTCGGTGACCATCACGGTACAGGCACCGCAGTCGCCCTCATTGCAGCCTTCCTTGGTGCCTTTGAGGCCGCGTTCCTCGCGCAGCCAGTCCAAAAGCGTGTCCGTTGACGCCGCCTGCGGCAGCGTCACCTCTTCACCGTTCAGATGAAAAGTAATGTTCATTGGTGAAACCCGTCGCGGTACCCTGTTTTCCCGGACTGCGCCCACCCGATGCGACGTAGGATGAACGCGGGACTGTTTGGTGCCGACAAGCCTAGGAAGCAAAGGGCTGTTCTGGCAAGAAAAAGTGACTCTGCGGTGCAGTATTCCGTCACGTCCTGATAATAATCCAAAGTTGATCCAGATCAATTGCGCAATGAAACCAAGGGCTTTGAGGGTGGCTTTTTGCGGACCGTTTAAAGCTCTTTCAAAAAAAGACGAAGGGCTGCTGCCTATTATTTTGGCAAAGACGAAGCCGGAAACACTCTTATACCGCCCTGCCGGATCGGTTAGCTTGGCCGGATGACCAGCACGCCTCGATTCATTCACCTGCGCACCCATACCGAATATTCGCTTCTGGAAGGGGCTCTCAGGCTGAAAAAGCTGCCTGACCTCTGCAAGAATGCCGATATGCCGGCCATTGCGGTGACGGATACCAACAACCTGTTCGCCGCACTGGAGTTTTCCGTGACGATGAGCGGCGCAGGGGTGCAGCCGATCATCGGTTGCCAGGTGGATCTGGGCTATCTGACGGCCGCACCCGGGGAAAAGCCGAAGGCGCCTGCGCCTCTCGTCCTGCTGGCGCAGAACGAAGAGGGATACGAGCATCTGATGAAGCTCAACTCGTGCCTCTATGTGGACAAGGGCGATCAGCTGCCGCAGGTCTCACTGGAGGAGCTGGAGCTGAACGCAGGCGGTCTGATCTGTCTTTCCGGCGGCCCCGAGGGGCCGGTGGGCATGCTGCTGCAGCAGGGCCAGCGCGGCGCGGCGGAAGAGCTGATGCAGCGCCTGAAGGCGATGTTCCCGGACCGGCTGTACGTCGAACTGCAGCGCCATCCGGGCGAGGGCGGCCAGCCCGAGGCAGAGAAGCTGACCGAACGCGGCCATGTGGAGATGGCCTATGCCATGGACCTGCCGCTGGTTGCGACCAATGACGTTTTTTTCCCGGAGGCCGAGATGTATGAGGCGCATGACGCGC
>CAJXHQ010000314.1 GCA_913054485.1 uncultured Paracoccaceae bacterium | reverse complement strand
AACCAGCAGGAAATGTCCGATACGGGACAATTCCGGACGTGTGAAACCGGTGACAAAGGCCATCAGCGCCAGAGTGCCCAGCGCCATCACCAGCGACATCAGCTTTACCATGAAGGCCGACCCGATGGGCAGCAGAGTCAGCAGCGCGCCCATGGCGGTATCGCCCAAAAGCCCGCCAAGACCAAAACTGTGCGTGGCACGCCAGGCCTCGCCGGGCACCAGCGTGGAGGCATAGACAGCAGCGGCGGCAATTGCGAAGGGGGTGAAGATCACCCGCGCCACCGCACGCTCACCGCCGATATGCAGCAGGAACCGCCCACCCCACGCCAGAAGCGCCACAGCAATCGACCAGCTGCCCCAGCCGATGATCATGAACAGGGGCGCTGCAATCGAGGCCCCCGGCCGGCCTAGCCAGTTCTGCACCGGCGCATCGGTTGAGATCATCCAGTTGGGATCATCCGGCGCGTAGGAGCCGATCATTGCTGCGGCCAATAGGCCCAGCGCGATCAGGCCCAGCCCGATCAGCTCTTTCCCGCGTTTTTGAATCGCCGCATGCATATTGCTGTCCAATAGCGGATCCCGGCTGCGCGTTTGAAATGCCATGCCTTAACCTCGGTTTCTCCTTGCCCTTCCGCCCCCTGCTGTTTGCCGCAGGATGGCGCCCGGCTTGTTTGCTCTTGTTGGCGCTGCGGCCCCTCGTTCTGCTCCGGGGGCCGTCAGCGCGGTTTGTCTCAGTACAGGCAGTCGCGCAGGGTGATCAGCGCGGCCCGTGTGTCTTCTTTGGGGGCGACCAGCGCCACCCGGATATAGTGTTCGCCCGGGTTCGCCCCGGTTTCGCCCTGCGACAGGTAGGCCCCGGGCAGCACCCGCACGCCGGTCTGCGTCCAGAGTTTCATCGCTGCTGCCTCGCCGTCATCCACCGGCAGCCACAGGAAGAAGCCCGCCTCCGGCGGCATATAGCCCTTCAAACCCGAGAAAACCTCATCCGCGACAGTGTATTTTTCCTGGTAGAGCGCGCGGTTCTCCTGAACATGCGCCTCATCGGCCCAGACCTTCGCGGCGGCTGCCTGCAAGGGTGCCGGCAGCGGCGCGCCCGAATAGGCCCGCAGCTGTTTGATCCGTTTTATGTTCTCAGGCCCGGAGGCAATCAGCCCCGAGCGCAGCCCCGGCAGGTTCGACCGTTTCGACAGGGAGTTGAACAGCACCACCCGGTCCGGATCCGCGCCCAGTTCCCGGGCCACGGTCAGCGCACCCACGGGGGCCTCGTTGCGGTAGATCTCGGAGTAGCATTCATCGGCAAAGATGCGGAAATCATATTTTTCCGCAAGCCGGATCAGATCAGCCCAGTATTCGCGGCTCGCCACTGCGCCCTGCGGGTTGGCGGGCGAACAGATGAGGCCACGGCGGTGCGGTTCAGCACATCCTCCGGCAGGCCCGCGTAATCCGGCAGGTGGCCGGTGGCAGCGGTGGCGGGCACAAAGACCGGCTCTGCCCCCACCGAAATCGCGGCGACCATATAGACCTGGTAGAAAGGGTTCGGCGTCAGCACCACCGGCTTCTGGCCGTTCTTCTGTTCCGGACAGAGCGCCATGGCGGCATTGTACAGGCCTTCGCGCGTGCCGTTCAGCGCCATAACTTGCGTCGCCGGATCCATACTCACGCCGTAGCGGCGCTGGATCCAATTGGTGATTTCACCGCGCAGATCGGGCGAGCCATCATTCGGGGGATACTGGTTGAAGCCCGCGGCGTTTTCCGCGATCACATCGGTAACCCACTGGGGAAACTGGTGTTTTGGCTCGCCAATGGTCATATGCACCACATCCCCGCCGGGGGTGTGGTGATCCAAAAGCGCCCGCAGGCGCGGAAACGCGTAGGCCGGAAGGTTCGAAAACCGATCGGGGAAATTCATCTCGATATGCCTCTGTCACGGGATCATGTTCGCCCCGTTTGTCTACAAGTTACAAGCCCTTCGGTGATCCGTCCAGCCTTGGTTGAGGAGGGCGAATCGCCTGTGGCATTCAGGCCAGCGCCGCTTCCATCGCCGCGCCAAGGCGCAGCAGCGCCTCCTCGCAGTCCGGTTTTCCCAGCACCTGCAAGCCGCAAGAGGGCGTGCCCGTCGGCAGCGACAGGGCACACAGCCCCATCAGATTGCCGATCCGCGTATTGCGCAGCGCCAGCAGGTTTTCGCTGACATAATAGGCATGGTCACTCTCCAGCCGCGCCACATCCGGCGGCAGGATCGGCGAGACTGGGCTCAGCACCGCATCAAAAGGCGCAACAGCCGCATCCCAGGCCTGGCGCGCCAGCTCCAGCTTGGCCCAGGCCGCAACGTAATCGGCAGCCCCGTAATGTGCGCCCGAGCGGAAACGTTCAAGAATCTCGCCGAACATCTTGTCGGGTGCCGCCTCGATCACATCTTTCCAAAGGCCATAGGCCTCAGCGGTGAACAGGATCGCGCTCAGCCCCATGGCCTCGGCCAGTTCCGGCACGTCCAGCGGCACGATTTCGGCCCCGGCGTCTTTCAGCTTCGCCAGCGCCGCCTCGTGGGCCTGCCGCGGCCCCTCGCGGATCTCATCGCGGGCTACAGTCTGCAAATCGGCAAAGCGCCTGCCGCGCAGATCCGCGCCCTTCAGGTCCGCAGGCGTACCGCCCTCCAGCACCGCCAGCATCAGCGCTGCGTCCTCGACCGAGCGCGCCAGCGGGCCGATGGTGTCGAACTTCAGGCACAGCGGCACCACGCCTTCCAGGCTGATACGTCCCGAGGTGGTTTTCAGCCCCACCAGATCATTCCACGCCGACGGGATCCGCACCGACCCGCCAGTGTCTGACCCGATGCCGCAGGCCGCCAGCCCGAAAGCAACCGAGGCCGCCGCCCCCGAGGACGACCCCCCCGGCGCCAGCGCCGCATCTTGCACGTTCGGCGGGGTTTCCTTCACGGGATTCACGCCAAGGCCAGAAAAGGCCAGCTCGCTCATATGCGTCTTGCCAAGACAGACCAGCCCCTGCGCCGTAGCATTCTCCAGCACCAGCGCATCGCGCTCCGGCACCCGGCCTGCCAGCAGCTCCGAGCCGCTCTCGGTCGCGGTACCGGCACTGTCAAAGAGGTCCTTCCAGCTGACCGGCACCCCGTCCAAAGGCGACAGGCGCAGCCCGGCGCGGGCGCGTTCTGCCGCTGCCCCGGCTTCCTGCAGCGCACGCTCGCCAGTCACCTCGGTGTAGATCCGGTCGCGCAGCGGGTGGGCGTCGATGGCGTTCAGATAGCATTCCGTCAGCATCACCGGATCGATCTCTCCGGCACCGATCCCGCGGCCTAGTTCCGCCGCGCTCATCTTCAGCCATTCCTGCATTTCTGCCCCCTTCGTTTCGCGTCTTCGCGACGGTAGCGGCCCTCTGCCCCATGGACAATCCCGGATTGAAGCGCATAGTGCGCCCCATGAAAAACACCTCCGATATCCTCATCGTCGGCGGCGGCCTGAACGGGCCTGCCCTGGCCCTGGCGCTGGCCCAGACCGGCCATTCCGTGACCGTGATCGACGCCCTGCCGGAAGGCGCCGCTGAAGCTACGGATTTCGACGGCCGCGGCTACGCGCTGGCCTTGGCGTCGCAGCGGCTGCTGGCGCAGGTCGGCGTCTGGGACGCGGTGGCGGAACACGCTGAAGCGATGCTGGAGATCAAGGTGACCGACGGCCAGGCCGGCCAGGGCCCCTCGCCCTTCTTTTTGCATTTCGACAGCCGCGAGATCGAGGAAAGCCCGATGGGCTACATGGTCGAGGACCGTTTCCTGCGCCGTGCCTTTAATGCGGCCATGGCGGCAGAACCGAAGATAGCGGTGATCCGAGAGCGCTGCGTGGTGGCGCAGGACACGGATGCAGCGGGCGTTTCCGTCACGCTGGACAATGGCGAGGATCTTCATGGCAGCCTGCTGGTCGGCTCCGACGGCCGCCAAAGCGGCACCGCGCAGCGCGCGGGCATCAAGCGCACCGGCTGGGACTACGGCCAGACCGCGCTGGTCTGCGCCATCGAACACGAACAGCCGCATCACGGCATTGCACATCAGTTTTTCATGCCGCCGGGCCCGCTGGCGATCCTGCCGCTCCCCGGCAACCGTTCCTCTATTGTCTGGAGCGAACGTACAGAGACCGCAAAACAGATCCAGGCGCTGGATGACGCAGGCTATCTCGCCGCCCTGCGGCCCCGTTTCGGCGATTTCCTCGGAGAGATTTCGCTGGCTGGCAACCGCTTCACTTACCCGCTGAACCTGACGGTAGCGAACAGCTTCATTGGCGGCCGTATGGCGCTGGTCGGGGACGCCGCACACGGCATGCACCCGATCGCGGGCCAGGGGTTGAACGCCGGCCTGCGCGACGTAGGTGCACTGGCCGAAGTGCTGACCGGGGCCACCCGGCGCGGCGAAGACATCGGTTCATCGCTTGTCCTGCAGCGCTACCAGGAATGGCGGCGCTTTGACACCGCGGCTCTGGTCGCAGCCACGGATATGTTCAACCGACTGTTTTCCAACAGCAATCCGCTGCTGCGCGCCGCCCGCGACCTTGGTATGGGGGCGGTCAACACCGTACCTGGCCTGCGCCGCGGCTTCCTGCGCGAGGCAGCAGGCCTCACCGGTGAACTGCCCAAGCTTCTGCAAGGCAAACCGCTCTAATCAACTCACGCGCCATGAAGAAACACCTGAAGGAGGCGTGAGTTTGCCTCCCCCTTCTCCCAAGGATTTTGCAAAATCCTTCAAGCGATTTTTCAAATCGCTTGCGCCGCGCCGCAGGCGCGGCGCCGGGCCCAACGGAGAGGAGGCATCGAAGAT
>CAJXHQ010000313.1 GCA_913054485.1 uncultured Paracoccaceae bacterium | reverse complement strand
CGCGCCACCATGGCGGTCAGCGCCAGATGCGAGCCGATCTCGAACCGCTCCTCGAAGTCCAGACCCTGACGCGCCAGATGCGCTTCGATCTGGCGCGAAATAAGCTGCTCGCGCGTGTAGCGCAGAAATGGCATCCCGCGCAGGCAGTCCATCTCTGCCTTGGGGTCGCTCAGCGCGCCCTTGGGGGCAATCAGGATGAAAGGATCGCGCACCAGCGGGTATTCCACCACCCCGTCCATGATCTCGCCCGAGGTGGCTGCCACCGCGATATGCAGGTCGCGCGCGGCCATGGCAGCGCTAATCTCGTGGCTGGGAGCGGTGATCAGCTTGAAGCGGCATTTGGTCAGGCTGTCGGCCAGGATGGTCACCAGCCGTGGCGTCAGGTCATTGTCGAAATCGTCAATCAGCCCGATCGACAGCTGGCTGAGATGGGTAAGATCCATCACCGTCAGCTCGCTCTGGGCCAGGCGCAGCTCGCCGAGAACCGACTCGGTGCGCGCCAGGAAGCTGCGCCCCGCAGGCGTCACCACCATCGGGCGGCGGCCATGATCCACAAGGTCCGCCCCCAGCGCCTTTTCCAGGTTGCGCAGCTGCTGGCTGACCGCCGGCTGGCTGAGCCCGGTCAGCTCTGCGGCCTGGGCCACCGACCCTGTCTTGGCCAGGGCCGCAAAAACCTCCAGCCCCCGCAGGGTTACTCCCTTCATCAGCATCGCGCGTACTCCCTCTTTCTTGGCGCTTTTGTGAGACGCCTTGCCGCGCTGGTCAACCCTTTAGAATTGCAGGATTTCCTACACCATGCTTCAAAAACCGTCTAACCACCTTAAAATGAGGGCTGAATCGGACATTCAGCCAGCGGATGAGATTCACGCCCGTGTTGCCGCCATGCTGGCGGAGCTGGCAACCGGTGGCGAGGCCGCGGCGCAGCGCTATGCGGCAGAGCTGGACGGCTGGACAGGTCCGGTGGCGGTGACACCGGAGATGCTGGCGGGCGCGCGCCGCCAGGTGCCGGAGGCGCTGCAGGAGGCGATCCGCTATGCCCATGCCAATATCCGCCGCTTTGCCGAGGCGCAGCTGGCCTCGATCCAGCCGTTCGAGACCGAGATCCGCCCCGGGCTTGTGGCGGGCCAGAAGCTGATCCCGGTGAGTGCTGCAGGCTGCTATGTGCCCGGCGGGCGGTATGCGCATATTGCCTCGGCCCTGATGACGATCACCACTGCGCGCGCGGCCGGCGTGCCCCATGTGACGGCCTGCGCGCCGCCGCGCCCGGGCGGGCAGGGTATCGCACCCGAAGTGCTGTTCGCGATGGAACTGGCGGGCGCCGACCTGATCCTCTGCCTTGGCGGGGTGCAGGCGGTTGCGGCCATGGAGCAGGGCCTGTTCGGGGCCCAGCCCGCAGATATCCTGGTCGGGCCCGGCAACCAATATGTGGCCGAGGCCAAGCGCCAGCTGTTCGGCCCGGTCGGCATCGACATGTTCGCAGGCCCCACCGACAGCCTGATTCTGGCCGACAGCACGGCTGATCCGCTCACCGTGGCCTGGGATCTTGCCGGTCAGGCAGAGCACGGCCACAATTCTCCGGTCTGGCTGGTGACGGATGATCAGGCGCTGGCCGAGCAGGTGCTGGCGCTGATCCCCGGTTGTATCGCCGCGCTGCCCGAACCCAACCGCAGCGCCGCCGCGGCGGCCTGGGAGACGCTGGGAGAGGTGATCCTGTGCGAAAACCGTGAGGAGATGGCCGCCACCGCTGACGCTTACGCGCCGGAGCACCTGCATGTGCAGGCGGCGGATCTGGACTGGTGGCAGGGGCGGCTCACCGCCTATGGCTCGCTGTTCCTGGGCGAGGCCACCACCGTGGCTTTCGGCGACAAAGCCTCGGGGCCGAACCACGTGCTGCCCACGTCCCGGGCAGCGCGCTACACAGGTGGTCTGTCGGTGCATAAATTCCTGAAAACGGTGACCTGGCAGCGGGTCGAGGACGCGGCGCTGCCGGATCTGGCGCAGGCAACGGCGGTGATCTCGCGGGCTGAAGGCATGGAAGGTCATGCCCGCACCGCTGACATCCGCATGCCGCGGGTCAGCTAGGGGCATGGCAGGCCCCGGTGCTGATCAGGATCGGGCCGGGGTCAGCCGCAAAACTGCCGGGCGCGCTCGCCAAAGATCTTGTAGCGTTCCCACAGGCGCTCGTCGTTGCGCTTGTCGGACATGCGCACGACCTGCGCCTGATGCGGGTCGTCGAACCATTTGGCGACGCGCTTCTGCTCTGATCGCGACAGGCTGACCTCGGCCACCTGCTGGATGCAGGAGCACAGCGAGGAGGACGCCGGGCGGTCGGATTTGCGGCAGGCGCGGTCGATGGCGCCGGCCTGTGCCGGGATGGACTGCAGACAGACTATTGCCCCTGCGGCAAGCAGGGCCGTGTACCGTATTCTCATGATAAAATGCCTCGTATCCGTGCCGCGGGTCTTGGCTGCCCGTTCCCGGCGATGGGCGGAGTATGCCGCAAACCGGGCGCGCTTTCAATCGCCGCCCGCGGACGGCGCTGCCGGCTTGCGGTGGCTTTCTGCCTAGCCCTGGTTGGGTCCGCGCATCGCCCGGATTGCCTGGCGTACCATCTTCCAGTCGGCGGCCTCATCCGCCTTTCCGGCTTCTTCGCAGGCGCGCATCTTCTGTGCGGCCTCCCATTCGGCCTTATCGCCATGCGCGGTGTAGAGCGCACGGGCATATTCTGCTGATTTGATTGCGTCCATTTGGGGCTCCTCCCTTTGCTGTTGCAACCATCAGAGGATCCGCGCCATGGCATCAGCCGGAGGCGCGGGGGAGGGACAGTATAGCCGGATGATGCGGTTTAGGCAAAAGCAACGCCTCAGCGCAGGGTATAGAGCCTGCGCGCCACGGCCCAGGTGACCGGGAAAGAGGCCAGGAAACCCGCCAGCGCCGCCAGCAGGATCGGCTGCAGGGTTGCCAGCCCCATGACCAGGGCCGCCACCACGGCGCTGCCGGCGAGGGTGGAGCCGATGAAGAGATGCAGGATGGATGCAAGACGGAGCATTTGGGACCTCAGGATTAAAACTCGGTGCGATTACTGAGGTCACATTAGGTTTGTGGAATGTCGTGGCCTTGATCTGTGTCAGGCCGGGAGAGGGGCGCGCGCGAAGACAGAAGACGGCGCGGGAGCCACGTCAGACCGGAGGGCAGTGCCCGGCGCTGATAGGTTGCACAGGCACCCTCCCAGGGGAGGGCCGGGCGATTTTCACTCAGACGACTCCGAGAGCCTTCAGTCCGACTTGAACAAGCGCGTACAGGAACTCAAGGCATGTATAGCCGAGGTGTGCCAGCTGGATCGTTTTGACTTCCTTGCTGTCGAAGGTCTTCGCACTCTTCTCACAGGCAAGCGCCATCTTCGACACCCGGCTGAACACCCGCGTTGCCGCATCTGCGCCGGGCAGAGGCCGGGCGCCATCCGGCAGCGGCCTCAGCGCGTCATTGATCAGTTCAGGAATATCTGCCGCAAAATCCTCCGCCAGCTCCGGCGCGCTGATCTCTTCCAGCAGCGGCAGCGCATTTTCCAGAAGCTGCTTGTCCTCTGTGGAAAGCGCCTTAAAGGCCTGCTGCGCCAGCTGTTCACGGTTTGCTGCCACCTCCGGATGGTTCGCGCGGATGCCGCGCACCCCTTCCTCTACCGCGTTCAGCAGGGCGAGGTTGTCTTCATTGTCCGGCAGCTCGCTGCTGCCGTGAAGCTGGGTGCGCAGGCTGGAGGCGACGCGGGTCAGGGTCAGCTCGGCGTTCTGCGGATCGTCGCGGTATTTGGCCAGAACGCGGTTGAGCTTTTTCACATCGCCCGACTGCTGCGCCAGACCGTTGTGGGAGCCGACGCAATCCTCCATTGCATCTTCGATCTGGCTGAGCAGCGCGGACATGAGGTGCGCGTTTTCGACCGGGATAGGGACGGTTTGAAACTTGCCGGTTTCAGGGTTCAGCTCGATGGTCTCGGCCATCGGCAGTTTTTCGGAGAGAATCTCGGCTTTGATACGCTCGATTTCGGCAGCGATGGTCTTTGGTCCGGCATCCCAAAGGTTGTCGTCTAACAATGCGATCCGCCTTTGAAGCTCCCAGTCTGGCGGGCTTCCGTTGAGAAAGCACGAATACCACTCTTTCCAAAAGGTCCATACTTCTTGCCCGGACAAGAATTCAGCAAACTGCCCTAGGCGTATCTTTTCTTCCACTTCGACAAGATCAGAGGCCGTGCTTTCCTGATGACCGAACCCGTTTGGAAACTTAAGCAGGGGTTGTCCGAAAATTCTATTTTTTTCTAACAACTTGTCGGAAATTTTCAAGTCAGAATGCAAGTAGCCCTCGAAGCGCCAGAGCACTTCGAGATCATCCAACAAGGCAGATAGCGCTCGGAAGTCGTCAGTTGAGAAGTGCAGACCGTTTCTGGGATACACCGATGAAACAGCACAGTTCAGCGCCAATCGAAGCGTCCTAAGCATCGGAAGGCTGAAGACGTCGGCTTCACTCGAAAACCACTCAGGATCAGTTATCCTGGAAGTTCGGTCAGGCAGTGAACGCAATACGTGCCGAGCGATGGCCACCGAGACCCCTTCATGCAGTGTTTCCTTTAGATCAATCACTAAGTTGCGTAGCTCAATATCCTTGTCTGAAATACTCAATGCTCAGTTCCATTAGATGACTGGTGGCAATCCACCTTGACCAATCCCTGATTCCAAATCATATCCCCATCCATGACAAAGCTCGCCAACATCCGCAACTTCTCCATCGTCGCCCATATCGACCATGGCAAATCCACCCTCGCTGACCGGCTCA
>CAJXHQ010000312.1 GCA_913054485.1 uncultured Paracoccaceae bacterium | reverse complement strand
CATGCGCCCCCTGCGGGATCCCAAAACCGGCTGCCCCTAGGATATCGAGCATGATTTCGCCACCATCGCGCCCTACACCATCGAGGAAGCCTATGAGGTCGCTGATGCCATCGACCGTCAGGCATGGGACGAGCTGAAGGGAGAACTGGGCGATCTCCTGTTCCAATCCGTCTTCCACGCCCAGATGGCCGAAGAGGCCGGGCATTTCACCTTCCAGGACGTGGTGCGGGTGATGTCGGACAAGATGGTCAGCCGCCACCCGCATGTCTTCGGCGATGAGAGCCGCGAGAAATCCGCCGAACAGCAGACCCGCGACTGGGAAGAAATCAAAGCCGCCGAGCGCGCCACCAAGGCCCAGAAGGGCACGCTGGACGGGGTTGCCGTCGGCCTGCCCTCGCTGCTGCGCGCCTACAAGCTGCAAAAACGCGCCGCGCGCGTCGGATTTGACTGGCCCTCCACCCTGAACGTGCTGGCCAAGATCGCCGAAGAAAGCGCCGAACTGGTTGAGGCCAAGGAAGACCTCCCCCACGACAAGGTCGAGGAGGAGTTTGGCGACCTGCTGTTTGTGATGGCCAACCTCGGCCGCCACCTCGGGGTTGAGCCTGAAGCTGCGCTGCGCGCTGCCAATGCCAAGTTCACCCGCCGCTTCGAAGGTGTGGAGGCCAAGCTGGCCGCGCGCGGAAAGCGCCCCGAAGACAGTGATCTGGCGGAAATGGACGCCCTCTGGGACGAAGTCAAAGAAGACGAACGGCGCTGAGAAGTGCCGCGCCCTCCTTTCATCTTCCCCCAAATACTCAAATCCCGGCACCCGCCCCAAACACACCATCCGCAGCTCAGCCACCCCGGAGCCCCGCATGCCCAAACGCCAGATCATCATCGACACCGACCCCGGCCAGGATGACGCCATGGCCATCCTGCTGGCGCTTGGCAGCCCGCAGGAGCTGGAGCTTCTCGGCATCACCTGCGTTGCGGGCAATGTGCCGCTGGACCTCACCTGCAAGAACGCCCGCATCACCTGCGAAGCGGCGGGGCGCGCGGACGTGCCGGTCTATGCGGGCTGCGGCGCACCGCTTGAGCGCCCGCTGGTGACGGCGGAACATGTGCACGGGCTAACCGGCCTCGACGGGCCGGATCTCTGGGAGCCGCAGATGCCACTGGCCGAAGGCCACGCGGTGGATTTCATCATCCATACCCTGCGCCGCCACCCGCCGGGCACGGTGACGCTGGCCACCCTCGGCCCGCTCACCAATATCGGTGCGGCCTTCCGAAAAGCCCCTGATATCATCAGCCGGGTGCAGGAAATCGTGATGATGGGCGGCGCCTATTTCGAGGTAGGCAACATCACCCCTGCGGCTGAATTCAACATCTACGTCGACCCGGAAGCCGCTGAATGTGTGTTCAAATCCGGCGCAGCCCTCACCGTGATGCCGCTGGATGTCACCCATAAGGCGCTAGCCACAAAACCGCGAATCGACGCCTTCCGGGCGCTCGGCTCCAAGGTGGGAACCTTCGCCGCCGAGATGCTGGATTTCTTTGAGCGTTTCGACACGGAGAAATACGGCTCCGACGGCGGCCCGCTGCATGATCCTTGCGTCACCGCCTATCTGATCCGCCCGGAGCTCTTCTCCGGCAAACATGTCAACGTCGAAGTCGAGGTCCAATCCGACCTCACCCGCGGCATGACCGTTGCCGACTGGTGGCGCGTCACCGATCGCGCGCCCAATGCCATGTTCATGGACCAGGTCGACGCAGACGGTTTCTTCTCCCTCCTGACCGAAAGGCTCGCCCGCCTATGAGCGCCCAGATCCGCCTCGCCCGCCCCGAAGACCTGGAAACGCTGCTGCCGCTGGTAGCTGCCTTCCATGCCGAAGCGGGCATCGGCAGCAGCGAAGATCACCGCCGCGCCGCTGTGCAGCCGCTGCTGGAGGGCATTCCTTACGGTGCGGTCTACCTGATCGGCCCAGCCCGCGCGCCGGTCGGCTATATCATCGTTACTTTCAGCTGGTCGGTGGAATTCGGCGGCATGGACGGTTTCGTGGACGAGCTGTTCATCCGCCCGCCGGTGCGCGGCCGCGGCATCGCCTCGGAAGTGCTGATCGCCCTGCCCCGGACCCTTGCCGAGGCCGGCATTCGCGCCCTTCATCTGGAAGTGGACAAGGACAACGAAGCTGCCCAGCGGCTGTATGCCCGCGCCCGGTTCCAGCCGCGCGAGCGCTATATGCTGATGAGCAAGATGCTCTGAGCTACAATAGCCGCCTGAGCCGCGGGCCGGTCTCGGCAAAGCCGTTTTTCAGATAGAACTGCAATGTGCGGGCCCAGTCCGGCTGGCTGGGGGCCCCGACCTCCAGCCGTTTCCAGCCCTTGGCCCGGCCGTGCTGCGCTGCTTTCTCCATCAGCCCTGCCGCAACGCCGAGAGACCGCAGGGCGGGGTCGACATACAGCTCTGAGATCTCACCGAAGCGCCCGCCGGCATAGACCGCCGCGCATTCGTTCAGCATGATCAGCCCCACCGGCATGTCACCGCGCGAGGCTAAAAACCCGGTAACACTGCCACCCTCCATCACGGTGCGCGCGACCGGCAGCAACCCGGCGCTTTCGACCTCGGTTCCGGGGGCAAGCTCGCTCAGCAGGCGGGCCACAAATGAGGCGACGATGGTCGCATCATCAGCCCTCAGCTGGCGGATCATCAGCGGGTCTGGCTGCATTCAAATTCCTCCCTCTAATATTTTGATCAAATGGCAGATCGGCCGGCCTGTCAACCGGTGCCTGCACAGCGCAAACAGCGGAATGCCGCCACCCGGAAATCCCGCCGTCAGGATCGGGTTATGTTGTAGCCCAGACTTCACCCCGCGACGGAGGACTACCCATGCGTTTGACACCCATTGCTGCAATGCTGACAGCCGCCTTCACGCTGGCGGCTTGTGACACTCTCACCCCCCAACAGCGCACCGTTGTCGGCGTGGCCGGCGGTGCGGCCGGCGGGCTGATCCTGGCCGATGCGCTGAAGGCGGATGATGACTGGCGGCTGATCGCAGCCCTGGCCGGTGCCGCGGCCGGCACTGTGGTTGCGCAGAACAACCAGTCGCAGCAATGCGCCTATTCGCGCGGCGACGGCACCTATTACACCGCACCCTGCCCGTAAAACCGGCCGGTCACCGGCGGGATGTCAGTAAGTCACGCCGGGAAAAACAAAGTCATGCGCCTGCAACTGGTGCACCGGGTCGTCCGGCGACGCTGGCTGGCCGCTGATCGGGTAATGGCCAGGCGCGGAACAGTTCGACAACAGGATAAGGAGCGCGCCGGCCGCAGCCGCGCGTGACAGGGAAAACAGCATAAGAAACCACCCTTTCCAAGGCCGGGTCCGGCCAGCCTTGCGAGCGTTATCCTACCACAAAATGGAGCGAACCGGGAGATGACGCTCCCGTAAGGCGCGTTCAGAGGTAAGCGTATTCGCGGAAGGTCGCGGCCTCGCCGTGTTTCACGCCGGCTTCATCCAGCAGCGGCCAGATGATGGCATTGCGGATCTCGAACCGTTGGCCGGAAGCGCTGATCCGCACCCCGGCGTAGTTGCCGATAAACCCTTTGGCCCGCATCTGTTCGAACATGGCGGCGCGCTGGCCGCGATGACCCGGTTCTGCCGTCAGCCGCGACGGCATTGCGGTGAGCTGATCCCAGCCCATCTCCCACAGCCTTTGCGCGGCAAGGTTGCCGTAGGTCAGCACCGGATCATCGGCGCCATCATGGGACAGGATCGGGAAATCTGCATGATAGAGCGCTGCCCCATCTGCGCCTGCCAGCAAAGATCGCCGAAGAATGCGTTCGAAGGACCCCGCCAGAAGGCTGGCATGAGCGGATTGAAATCCGTTCCCGGCAGAGGGTTCCTGCATAATAAGCCCTTCAAAAAGAAAAGCCCCGCCGGAAGCGGGGCGTATGGGCGGGAAATACCCCGCCCATTGTCTTGCCTGCAAGAGGCTTACTTCAGGATCGAGCGGCCCGCGTATTCGGCCACTTCACCCAGGGCTTCCTCGATGCGGATCAGCTGGTTGTACTTCGCCAGCCGGTCGGAGCGCGCCAGCGAGCCGGTCTTGATCTGACCGCAGTTGGTGGCAACCGCGAGGTCCGCAATGGTGGCGTCCTCAGTCTCACCGGAACGGTGCGACATCACGTTGGTGAAGCGGGCGCGATGCGCCATGTCCACGGCGGTCAGCGTCTCGGTCAGGGTGCCGATCTGGTTCACTTTGACCAGCATGGAGTTGGCGGAACCGCGCTCGATGCCCTCGGCCAGGCGCTCCGGGTTGGTCACGAACAGGTCGTCGCCCACCAGCTGCACCTTGTCGCCGATGGCGTCGGTCAGCGCCTTCCAGCCGTCCCAATCGTCCTCGGACATGCCGTCTTCAATGGAGATGATCGGGTAGTCTTTCACCAGTTCGGCGAGGTAGGCGACGTTTTCTGCGGAGGTCAGGGTTTTGCCCTCACCGGACAGGACATAGTTGCCGTCCTTGTAGTATTCGGTCGCCGCGCAATCCAGCGCCAGGTAGATGTCCTCGCCCGGGATGTAACCCGCTTTTTCGATGGACTTCAGAATGAAATCAAGCGCTTCGCGCGTGGAGGCAATGTTCGGCGCAAAGCCGCCCTCGTCGCCGATCCCCGTGGAGAGGCCCGCGGCGGTCAGCTCTTTCTTCAGGGTGTGGAAGACTTCGGAGCCCATGCGCACCGCCTCGCGGATATTCTCCGCAGAGACCGGCATGATCATGAATTCCTGGATGTCGATCGGGTTGTCGGCATGTTCGCCGCCGTTGATGATGTTCATCATCGGCACCGGCAGAACCCGCGCCGA
>CAJXHQ010000311.1 GCA_913054485.1 uncultured Paracoccaceae bacterium | reverse complement strand
CGCTGGCGCTGGTCATCGCGCCGACGCGTGTACTGGCGATGCAGGTGAAGCGCTAACTGGGCTGACTATATGCCGGGGCAGGGGTGCGGATGGCCTCCACCGTGGGCGGCATGGATACCCGCGACGAGCGCCGCACATTGGAGCGCGGCACGCATATTGTCGCCGCTACCCCGGGCCGTCTGCGCGACCACATCATGCGCGGCTCCATCGACCTTAGCGCGGTCCGCGCCGTGGTCCTGGACGAGGCGGATGAGATGCTGGACCTGGGCTTTCGCGAAGATCTGGAGTTCATTCTGGGCGAAGCCCCGGAGGACCGCCGGACGCTGATGTTCTCGGCCACTGTGCCCGCGGGTATTGCGCGGCTTGCCGAAACCTACCTGAACGATCACAAGCGCATCTCGACCGTGGCCGAGAAAAGCCAGCACGCTGACATCGAATATCAGATGCTGCAGGTCTCGCAGCGCGACGTGGAAAACGCGGTGATCAACGTGCTGCGCTTTCACGAGGCCCCCAATGCCATCGTCTTCTGTAATACCCGTGCCGCGGTGAACCACCTGACCACGCGGCTGTCCAACCGCGGCTTCCCGGTGGTGGCGCTGTCGGGCGAGCTGACCCAGGGCGAACGCTCCAATGCGCTGCAGTCCCTGCGTGACGGGCGTGCGCGGGTCTGCGTGGCCACCGATGTGGCTGCCCGCGGCATCGACCTGCCGGGGCTGGACCTGGTGATCCACGCCGACTTGCCCAAGGGCCACGAGACCCTGCTGCACCGGTCCGGCCGTACCGGCCGCGCGGGCCGCAAAGGTGTTTCTGCCATGCTGGTGCCGGGCAAGGCGCGCGGCAAGGCGCTCCGTCTCCTGCGCAGCGCCCAAATCACTGCCGAAGAGCAGCTTGCCCCCGGTGCCGACGAGGTGCGCGCCCGCGACGAGCAGCGCATGCTGGCCGACCCGGCCTGGAGCGAGCCGGTCTCGGAAGCCGAGGCCAGCCCGGTTGCCATGCTGCAGGAGCAGTTCAGCGCCGAACAGCTGGCCGCGGCCTACCTGCGGCTCTACCACGCGCGCCACACTGCACCGGAAGAGCTGAGCGATCCGCAGGCCGACCGCGGTGCCAAGAAAGAGCGCAAGGACCGTGCGGAATTCGGCCCGTCGGTCTGGTTCTCGGTTTCCGGCGGGCGTGATGCCGGCCAGGAGCCGCGCCGCCTTCTGCCGATGATCTGCAAGGCCGGCAATCTGACCAAGGATGACATCGGCGCGATCCGGGTGCAGCCCGGGGAAAGTTATGTCGAGATCAGCGCGGCCCAGGCCGATGCCTTTGCCGCCCAGCTTGGCGGCAAGGAAATGGAGCCGGGCGCAAAGGTGACCCGTCTGGACAAGCCGCCCGCCGCGGCCACTGCGCCGCGCCCGCGTTTCGAAGGCAACGGCCCGCGCCGCGACGGTGACCGCAAGCCCTATGAAGGCGGCAAGCCGCGCGGCGACCGCAAGCCTTATGAGGGCGGCAAGCCCCGTGGCGACCGCAAGCCCTATGAGGGTGGCAAGCCGCAGGGCGACCGCAAGCCCTATGAGGGTGGCAAGCCGCAGGGCGACCGTAAGCCCTATGCAGGCAGCAAACCTTACGAAGACCGCAAGCCGCGTGAAGACCGGAAACCGCGCGAGGACCGGAAGGCTTCGTCGGCACCGATCGACTGGAATGACGATCCCGCGCCGCGGCAGAAGAAGCCGAAACCTGCCGCCAAACCCGCCGCCAAAGCGGCCCCGAAACGCGCATCCGACCCCTCGGCCCGCCTGGAGCGCCCCGACGGCGGCTTCGTGCGGCCTGCAAAACCCCGCGGAGCCGGGGCCGGTGGCAAGGGCGGCGACGCCAAACCCTATGCGGCCAAAGGCAAGCCCGGCGGCAAATCCGGCGACAAGCCTAAAGGCCCGCCGCCGCCAAAAGGCAAATCCAACAGCAAGAAGAACAAGGCCCGTGCTGCAGAAGGCCGCCTTGGAGCGGGGAAACCCCGCAAGGGCTGAAGCCTCTGCGCTATCCTGACATGTTTAAAATGGCGGTTCCGGAAGGGACCGCCATTTTCCATTCAGCCGCAACAAGCGGCAACAAACGGTTCGGCGCGGTCAGGCCGGGGGCATCCGGGGGCAGCGCGGGCCGGATGGCCGCTGTCAGTTCCTGCCCGCAGCCTGATCGCACCATTGTACTGTCCGGCCCTGATCAAGCCGGGTGTTTGGAGCAGTGTCTTATAATGTCGGATGACGACGGAACCGGATTGCCGGCCGGTATCTGACCGCTGGAGAGGCAGCAGTTCGTTTTGCCGGCGGCTTCCGTTGAGCAGGCCGGAACCGGATTGAGGGTTCCGCCGGGCAGCGTGAGGGGCAGGGATTGACCCAAAAAGAAGATTCACAGGGAAGCGAAACGCCGGCCGAAGCATGGACCTGACGGATCGGTCTGGCAGCAGGTACATGCGGAATTCGGCGTGGGCGGCCCGCAGGGGCCGCCGCCGTTCTTTCAACCGGTGACGCCGGTCACTTGAAGCTTTTGCTGTCCTTGATCTGATCCCAGGCCCAGACCACCAGTTGCAGCTGCTCCTCCTGAGAACGGTCGCCGCCGTTCATGTCCGGGTGCAGCACTTTGATCAGCTTCTTATAGGCCTTGCGGATTTCGGCCTTGGTCCAGCTGTCCTTGGCTTCCAGCACTTCGATGGCGCGGCGTTCGGTCGGGGGCAGGCGGCGGCCGCTGCCAGAGGTGCCGGCCGCGTTCTTGCCGGGGTTCTGGGTTGCATTGGCGCCCAGCACCTGATGCGGATCCTCGATGCCCAGGCGGGCCCAGGCGCGGGCCTCGGGGTCGCCCATGGGGCGGGTCTGGCGCTCCCAGACCTTATCCTTGGACTGCTGCGCGTTCAGCTCTGCCTCGGTGGTGCCGTCAAAGAAGCTCCACTTGGCGTTATACTCGCGCACGTGCTCCTGGCAGAACCAGAAGAAGTCATCCAGCACGTCCGGCGCTTTTGGGGCGCGGAACTTGCCATCTTCGTTGCAGCCCTCGTGCTCGCAGACCCGGGTCGAGGTCTCGGAGGCGCCGGTGGCGGCACGGCGGCCGCGCGGGTTTTTCTTCTTCGCGGAGCGGACGGACATATCAAAACCGAAGGGATCGGACTTGCTGCTCATGGGGCACCTTTCAGACGCACTGTTCGACTCGGAGGCAGCAGTTTAATCTAACCTGCGGCAGATTGAAGGGGCCGCAGGAAAAATATCGCAAGAGGCAGGAAAATGCGCATCAGTGACGAGATCGAACAGCGGCTCAATACGGCTTTCAGCCCGCGTGAGCTGGTGGTGGAGAACGAAAGCCACCGCCACGCGGGGCATGCGGGGGACGATGGCTCGGGCGAGAGCCATTTCAACGTGCGGATCCGGGCGGAAAGCTTTGCGGGGATGACCCGGGTGGCGCAGCACCGGGCGGTGCATAAGGCGCTGGGGGATCTCAACACCCGTGTGCACGCCCTGGCGCTGGACATTGGCGCCTGAGTGGTCCGGCACAGGCGGGGCGGGGCGCTCCCGCCCGGCCGCAGGCCTGAAACATGCCCTTGGCCCTTTGGGCCGGGCGCCGTGCCTGACGGCCCGGCGCCGGGGCGCTGCCCCCGCCTCCCCGGGGGGAGGCTCCCCCGGAGTATTTCGGGAAAGGTGAACCAGCTGCGGATCAGCTGTTGTCCGTATCTTTTTGGCGGGCGCGGAATTTCAAGGCGGCAGTGAGGCCCGAGACCGGGCTCAGTTCCTCGACGCCGTCGTCGGCGATCATTTTGCGGGCGCCTTCTCCGGGGACAGGGGTTGCGCCTTCCGGGGCTTCGGGGTCGCCTGCGGTGGCGGTGAGCACAGGTTCCGGTTTTGCGGCAGGGGCGGGGGTGTGGCGGAACTCGGGCGCGGGAACGGCCGGTTCGGCAGGCAGCGCCGGCGATGGCTGCGGTGTGTCTTGCATGGTCTGCTCCAGAGCCCGGCGGAAGATCAGCACATTGCGCCAATTGGTTGCCGAGCCGGTGAGGCCCGAGCGTTCTTCCGACGGCAGCAGTTCGGCCCGCTGGTAGTCCCAGCCGTCAGCCGCCATTTCGTTCAGCAGGATTTCCACCGAATTGGCAAAGCGGTCCTGCGGGGTTTTGACGCCCTTCGCCTTGGTGCCCTTTGCCGGGGCGGGAACAACTTTATACTCGAACGTCTGCATGTCTCTCGCGCGCCTTTGATCTGCCTTAGAGAGGTGTAGCAAGCGGCGCGGGCCGCGCCAAGGCCGGGCGGCGGCGGAGGCGCAAAATTGCCATGGGGCGCGTACGTTTGCCGGATCAGCCGCAGTAGCCGGAGCGGACGGAAAACTCCGGAGTGAGCGAATAGAGGCGGTACGGGGCGTCCGGATCTGTCAGCGGATCGAAAGGCGACAGGTCTGCGGCCTTGGGCGAGGGGCCGGTGAAGCGCCGGTCGGTGCTGTCTTCGGTCAGCGGCGGCGGCAGCCAGGGCGGTCGGCCGGCGCGGTACAACTCCGTGCTCAGGGCCTGGCAGATATACTGGCCCTTGAGCAGGATCGAGGCAAGCTCGCCCGTGGCATCGGCATTGATGGTCACCACATGGCCGGCCTTGGTGCTATGTCCGCGGGTCCGGAAAGTGAGCGGATCAGGCATCTCGAAGCTGCGGGTTTTGCCGCCGGGGCCAAAGAGACCCTCTTCGCCGCGCCAGACCAGGCCGGTGGCAAAGCGCAGCGTATAGGTGCCGGGGGGCACCAGCACCTTGAAGAACTGCCCGCCCTTGATGAAAGCCGCCAGGGCCGGGGCGCCGGTCCCGGCGTCCAGCAGGGTCAGGTAATAGCTAGCCCCCGGCGAGA
>CAJXHQ010000310.1 GCA_913054485.1 uncultured Paracoccaceae bacterium | reverse complement strand
ATGGGATGATGGTCAATGTCGTTGCCGACAATGAAAAACTGTTGCGCCGCGCGGCCGGGATTGTCGCTGCGATCACCGGGGTGAGTACGGACCGCGCAGCCGCCTGCCTGGAGGAGGCCGGAGGGGCTGTGAAACCCGCCGTGCTGCTGGCCATGGGCGCTGCGGTCAGGGAACAGGCAGAACAGATTCTCGAGCAGGAGAACGGACAGCTGCGCGCCGCTATGGCGCGTCTGTGAACAGCGGCTGAAGCCGCGCATCAACGATCAAATGGGAGGAAACACAATGTAAAACCGCAAGATACTTGCTGTCGCGTTGCTGGGCAGCACCATGCTGGCAGGCGCTGCCGCCGCCGAGGTCACCCTGACCATCGAAAGCTGGCGCAATGACGACCTGACCCTTTGGCAGGACAAGATCATTCCGGCCTTTGAGGCCGCAAACCCCGGCATCAAGGTGAAATTCACCCCTTCCGCACCGGCTGAATACAATGCGGTGCTGAACTCCAAACTGGATGCGGGCAGCGCGGGCGACCTGATCACCTGCCGCCCCTTTGACGCCTCGCTGGCGCTTTACGAGGCGGGCCAGCTGGCGGATCTCTCGGATCTTGACGGCATGGCGAACTTCTCGGATGTGGCGAAATCCGCCTGGCAGACCGACGATGGCGCGGCCTCGTTCTGCGTGCCGATGGCCTCGGTCATCCACGGGTTCATCTACAACAAGGACGCCTTTGCCGAGCTGGGCATCGAAGTGCCCGCAACCGAGGCCGAGTTCTTTGCCGCGCTGGAGAAGATCCAGGAAGATGGCAATTACACCCCGATGGCGATGGGCACCAACGACCAGTGGGAAGCCGCCACCATGGGCTATAACAACATCGGCCCGAACTATTGGAAAGGCGAGGAAGGCCGCCTGGCGCTGATCGCGGGCGAGCAGAAGCTGACCGATCCGGCCTGGGTCGCGCCTTATGCGACGCTGGCGAAATGGGGCGCTTACCTCGGCGACGGCTATGAGGCGCAGACCTACCCGGACAGCCAGAACATCTTCACCCTAGGCCGCGCCGCCATCTACCCGGCTGGCAGCTGGGAAATCACCGGCTTCAATGCACAGGCAGACTTCGAGATGGGTGCTTTCAAGCCGCCAGTGCAGAACGCAGGCGACACCTGCTACATCTCGGATCACACCGACATCGCCATCGGCATGAACGCCAAGTCGCCAAATGCAGAGGCCGCCAAGACCTTCCTGAACTGGGTCGGCTCCTCCGAGTTTGCCTCGATCTATGCCAATGCGCTGCCGGGCTTCTTCTCGCTGTCGAACCATGAGGTCGCCATGGAAGACCCGCTGGCGCAGGAATTTGTCAGCTGGCGCGGCGAGTGCGAGAGCACAATCCGCTCCACCTACCAGATCCTGTCGCGCGGCACGCCGAACCTGGAAAACGATACCTGGGGCGCATCCGTCGCCGCGATCAAGGGCACCAAATCGCCCGAGGACCTGGGTGCCGAACTCCAGTCTGGCCTCGCCAGCTGGTACGCGCCGCAGCAGTAACCATCACTCACGCGAAGAGGTGCGGGGCGCTAAGGCGGCCCGCACCACCCACAGGAGGGGGGAGACATGCAGAAACCACGCTTCAAATGGCACATCCTTGTGTTCCTGGCACCGGCGGTGCTGGTCTACACGGCGATCATGATTTTCCCGCTGTTCAATACGCTGCGGCTGGCCTTGTTTTCGGAAGTTGACCAGGTGCGGGTGTTTGTCGGGCTAGAGAACTTCCGTACCCTGTTCGGCGATCCCAACTGGTCAGAACAGTTCTGGAACGCGCTTGGCAACAACTTCTGGTTCTTCTTCATCCACATGCTGGTGCAGAACCCGATCGGCATCGCACTGGCGGCGATCCTCAGCCACCCGCGGCTGCGCTACGCGGCGCTCTACCGGTCGGCGATTTTCGTGCCCACCATCCTCAGCTTTGTGATCATCGGCTTTGCCTGGAAACTGATCCTCTCGCCGATCTGGGGCATTGCGCCCGACATGCTGAAGGCCATCGGGCTGAAATCGCTCTATGCGCCTTGGCTGGGCAAAGAGGAATACGCGCTGACCACGCTGGCGCTGATTTCGGTCTGGCAGTTTGTCGGCATCCCGCTGATGCTGATCTATGCCGCCCTGCTGTCGATCCCGGAGGAGGTTCTGGAGGCCGGGGAGGTCGACGGCATCACCGGCGCTGCCGCTTTCTGGAAGATCAAACTGCCGCTGATCCTGCCTTCCATCGGCATTATCTCGATCCTGACGTTCGTCGGCAATTTCAACGCCTTTGACCTGATATACGCAGCCCAGGGCGCGCTTGCGGGGCCGGATTTCTCTACAGATATCCTTGGCACCTTCATGTACCGCACCTTCTTTGGCTTCCAGCTGCAACTGGGCGACCCGCATATGGGATCCGCGATTGCCACCGCCATGTTCGGCATCATCCTGATCGGCGTCTGCATCTACCTTTTCGGTATCCAGACCCGCCTGCGCCGCTACCAGTTCTGAGGGAGAGAGCGATGAACAAAGCCCGCAGAAATCCGCTTAACAGCGCGCTCGCCCATGTGGTTCTGATCACCTACACCGTGATCGCCCTGTTCCCGGTCTTCGTGATCCTGATCAACAGCTTCAAGACCCGCAAAGCCATCTTCCGCGAGCCGCTGGCGCTGCCCGACGCCGAGAGCTTCTCGATGATCGGCTACCAGACGGTTATGAAACAGGGAGATTTCTTCCTTTACTTTCAGAACTCGATGATTGTCACAGTGGCCTCGCTGTTCTTTGTGCTTGTCTTTGGTGCCATGGCCGCCTTTGCCCTGTCGGAATACCGCTTCAAGGGCAATACGCTGATGGGGCTGTACCTCGCACTTGGGATCATGATCCCGATCCGTATCGGCACCGTGGCGATCCTTGAACTGATGGTCTCCACTGGGCTGGTGAACACGCTCTGGGCGCTGATCCTGGTCTACACGGCACAGGGCCTGCCGCTGGCTGTCTTCATCCTGTCCGAGTTCATGCGGCAGGTGAGCGATGATCTGAAGAATGCCGGGCGCATCGATGGCCTCAGCGAATACACTATCTTATTCCGGCTGGTGCTGCCGCTGGTGCGCCCGTCGATGGCCACCGTGGCCGTGTTCAACATGATCCCGATCTGGAACGACCTCTGGTTCCCCCTGATCCTGGCACCGGCCGAGGAAACCAAGACGCTGACACTTGGCAGCCAGGTCTTCATTGGCCAGTTCGTGACCGATTGGAACGCGGTTCTGTCGGCGCTCAGCATGGCGATCCTCCCGGTGATGATCCTCTACGTGATTTTCTCCCGTCAGCTGATCCGTGGCATCACGTCGGGGGCGGTGAAATGATCCGTGTTCTGATTGCCGGGCTTGGCAACATGGGCTTCTCCCACGCGCTGGCCCATCATAGCCACCCGGAGGCTGAGATTGTTGGCTTAGTGAACCGCTCCGGCAATCCGGCCAAGGCACCGCTGGATGGCTACCCGGTCTTCTCCGATTTCCAGCAGGCGCTGGAAGAAACCAAGCCGGATCTCGCTGTCATCGCCACCTATTCCGACAGCCACGCGGATTTCGCCATCGCCGCCATAGAAGCAGGCGCGCATGTCTTTGTGGAAAAACCGCTGGCGACCACGGTGGCAGACGCCCGCCCTGTCATCGCCAAGGCAGCAAGGCTGAACCGCAAGCTGATGGTTGGCTATATCCTGCGTCACCATCCCAGCTGGCAAAGGCTGATCGGCGAGGCGCGCACCTTGGGCGGGCCGTATGTCTTCCGCATGAACCTCAACCAGCAGTCCTCGGGTGAAACCTGGGAGACCCATAAGGCGCTGATGCAGACCACCTCGCCCATTGTCGACTGCGGTGTGCATTACGTGGACGTGATGTGCCAAATCACCGATGCCTCGCCGGTCCGCGTCCACGGAATGGGTCTGCGGCTCAGTGATGAAATCGCACAGGACATGTACAACTACGGCCAGTTCCAGGTTGTCTTCGACGACGGTTCGGCCGGCTGGTACGAGGCTGGGTGGGGCCCGATGATGTCGGAGACTGCTTTCTTCGTGAAGGATGTGATTTCACCCAATGGCTCCGTCTCGATCACCGAAACAGACAAGGCGGACAGCGACAATGTGGACGGCCATACCGCCGTCGGCAGCCTGCTGGTACACCGGCCCGAAGGCGACCGGCGCATCGATCTGCCGGAGGAACCCGGCCACCAGGCGCTTTGCGACGCCGAACAGGCCCACATGCTGCGCGCCATCGCCGAAAACCTGGACCTGACGCGCCACATGCAGGACGCCGTCCAATCCCTTGCCATCTGCCTGGCCGCCGACGAGAGCATCCGCTCCGGCCGCCCCATCGACCTGACCGGAGGCTGAAACATGACCGCTTTGAAACTGACCAACGTGTGCAAATCCTTCGGCCCCGTCGACGTGCTGAAAGACATCAATCTGACTGTGGAAGAGGGTGAGTTCGTTGTTTTCGTCGGCCCCTCTGGCTGCGGCAAGTCGACCCTGCTGCGGGTGATTTCCGGGCTGGAGGATGCGACTTCCGGAGCGGGGGAAATCGGCGGTGACATCGTCAACCAGGTGCCGCCCGCGAAACGCGGCATCGCGATGGTGTTCCAGTCCTACGCGCTCTACCCGCATCTCTCGGTCCGCGACAATATGGCCTTGGCCCTGAAACAGGCGCGCAAACCGAAACCCGAGATTGAGGCGCGCGTGGCAGAGGCTGCCCGGATGCTGAGCCTTGGCGACTACCTGGACCGCCGCCCGTCCGAGCTTTCGGGTGGTCAGCGCCAGCGCGTTGCCATCGGCCGCGCCGTGGTGCGCGAGCCGCAATT
>CAJXHQ010000309.1 GCA_913054485.1 uncultured Paracoccaceae bacterium | reverse complement strand
CGCCGCCCTGGCGGGCGTCTCCCCCGGGATATTTTTGGCCAAATGAAGCGCGGGGTCAGGTGAAGAGTTTGCGCAGGAAACAGCGGCTTTGCCCGGTTGGATTCCCGGGCAGTTCGCCGAAGATCTCGTAGCCGAGGCGCTGGTAGAACTGCGGTGCCTGGAAGGTAAAACTGTCCAGCCAGATGCCGGTACAGCCCCTGCTGCGGGCCAGGTCTTCGGCGTTTGACACCAGCTTGCGCCCCTGGCCGAAGCCGCGCAAGCCCGGCGGCACAAACAGCAGCTCGATCACCGCCCAATCGTAGGCCGTACGGCCGCATAGCCCGCCTGCGGTCCGCCCGTCCTGCCCCGCAGCACAAAAGCAAAAAAGCGAAAGGCCGGGGCGCAGGCTTCAAGCGCTGACACGGCCCGCAAACGGAAAAGGGCGGCGCTCCTTGCGGAGGCCGCCCTTGCGGATTGCGGTGCCTCGAGGCTCAGAGCAGGCCGGCGTGCGCCATGGCGGCGTCGATGGCAGCCTTTGTGCTGTCTTCCAGCGTGGTCAGCGGCGAGCGGACCTCTTCGGAGCAGAGGCCCAGCTTGGAGAGGCCGTATTTTGCGCCCGACAGGCCCGGTTCAATGAAGATCGCCTCGTGCAGCGGCATCAGCTTGTCCTGATACTCCAGAGCCTTGGCGTAGTCGCCTGCGAGGGTTGCGGCCTGGAATTCGGCGCAGAGTTTCGGTGCCACATTGGCGGTGACCGAGATGCAGCCCACGCCGCCATGGGCGTTGAAGCCCAGTGCGGTGGCATCTTCGCCGGACAGCTGGATGAAATCCGCGCCGCAGGCGCCGCGCTGCTGGCTGACGCGGGCGATGTCGCCGGTGGCGTCTTTGACACCGACGATGCGCTCCAGCTTGGCCAGCTCGCCCATGGTCGCGGGCGTCATGTCGACGACGGACCGGCCGGGAATGTTGTAGATGATGATCGGAATATCGGCGCAGTCATGGGCGGCGCGGAAATGGTCGATCAGGCCGCGCTGGGTCGGCTTGTTGTAATAGGGGGTCACTACCAGAGCGCCATCAGCCCCGGCCGCTTTGGCGAATTGCACGAAGCGAATCATCTCAACCGTGTTGTTGGAGCCGGCACCTGCAATCACCGGCACGCGGCCCGCAGCGGCCTTCACAACCTCTGCGATCACGGTTTCGTGTTCTTCATGGGTCAGCGTAGGGCTTTCGCCGGTGGTGCCCACGGGCACAAGACCGTTGGATCCCTGCTCAATATTCCACTCAACCAGGTGTTTGAGCGCATCAAGATCCAGATCGCCGTTGCGAAACGGGGTGACAAGGGCTGGCATTGAGCCTTTGAACATGATTACGCTCCTAGTTGTGCGGTTTCAGGGGGCGGCAAGGCACCGCCCAGGGAACGGCATACCGGCAATTTGAGTTGATACCGGCGGACCACGGGTTATCGTTTCTGCCTCTAGCCTTGGTTCATTGGGAAATGCAAGTGATCACGCGCTTTCTGTCTGCCGCAGCCCTGATTTGTGCTGCTTTCGCCCCGCCCGCTGCCGCCCAGCAGGGTGCTCCTCTTTCGGAGGCGCTTGAGATGATGCGGGCAGAGAAGTGGCAGGACGCTGCCGCAGCGGCGGGCCCGGAAGCCGGGATCGCCCGGGACATCATCGAATGGCACCGCCTGCGCGAGGGCATGGGCTCTGCCGCGGATGTGATGGCCTTCCTTGGCCGCCGCCCGGACTGGCCAGGGCTGGCGCTGCTGCGGCGGCGCAGCGAGGCGGTGATCGCCGGCGCGGACATTGGCACTATCCTGGAATTCTACACGGCTGAAGAACCCCGGACCGCCGAGGGTGTGCTGAGCCATGCCCGCGCCCTGACAGAGACCGGCAGGCGCGGCGACGGAGAGGCGGCGCTGGTCGCGGCATGGCGCACCCTGGCAATGGGCGGGGCCATTCACGACGCATACCTGTCTGCCCATAAGGATCTTCTGAAACCGCATCACGCGGCGCGGCTGGACCGGCTGCTGTGGAGCGGCCACCAGGTGAGCGCGCGCCGGATGCTGCCGCTGGTTGGCGAGGACGAGCGCAAACTGGCGGAGGCGCGGATCGCTCTGCAGGAGCGCGCGCCAGGGGTGGATGCGAAGATCGAAGCGGTGCCGGACAGTCAGAAGGACGCGGCGGGGCTCGCCTATGACCGTTTTGCCTGGCGCGACGCCAAGCGGTGGCGGGAGGAAGCCATCACCCTGATGCTAGCCACCAGCACGAGCGGTGATGCTTTGGGTGAACCGCAGAAATGGGCCCGCCGCCGCAGCGACCTGGCGCGCCAGGACATGCGTGACAAGAATTACGCGCGCTCCTACCGGCTGGCCGCCCAGCACCACATGACCCCGGACGCAGGGTCAGCCTACAGTGATCTGGAGTGGCTGGCGGGGTACATAGCGCTGCAGAAGCTGGGCGACCCGGCCACCGCGGTGATGCATTTCGAGCGGTTCCTCAGCTCTGTCGCCACGCCGATTTCCATCGGGCGCGGCGGCTACTGGCTGGGCCGCGCCCATGCCGCGACGGGCAATGCCGATAAGGCCTACGAGGCCTATGCACGGGGCGCCCAGTACCAGACGTCATTCTATGGGCTCCTGGCGGCAGAAGAACTGGGCCGCCCCTTTGACCCGGCGCTCACCGCGCCGCCGACAATGCCGGACTGGCGCAGCGCCGCCTTCCTGAACTCCACCGTAACCCAGGCCGGGCTGCTGCTGCTTTCGGCGGGTGAGACGGCGCTGGCGGAACGCTTCCTGACCCACCAGGTGGAAAGCCTCGGCCCGGTGGAATCCCGCCAGCTGGGCACCATGGCGGTGGAGATGGGACAGCCGCATCTGGCGGTGATGATCGGCAAACGCGCCGCGCGCCAGGGCGTGGAGCTGCAGGGGGCCTATTACCCGCTGCACCCGGTTGCCGCCGAAGAGCTGCCGATGGCCAGGGAAATGACCCTGGCCATTTCCAGCCGCGAAAGCGAGTTCGACCCGGTGGTGGTCAGCCATGCCGGCGCGCGCGGGCTGATGCAGGTGATGCCTGCCACCGCCAAGAATGTGGCCGGAGAGCTGGGCATTCTGGCCAATCACAAGACCTCGCTGCTGACCACCGACTGGAAGTACAACGCGCGGCTGGGGTCCAATTACTTGGCCGGGCTGGCAGGCACCTTCCGGGGCAATGTGGTGATGGTCGCGGCCGGCTATAACGCCGGGCCGCACCGGCCCAAGGCCTGGATGGAGCGCTATGGCGATCCCCGCGGGCTGAGCATCGAAGAAATGGTCGACTGGATCGAGCACATTCCCTTCAACGAGACCCGCAACTACGTGATGCGGGTCACCGAAAGCCTGCCGGTCTACCGCGCCCGGCTGGGCGAACAGCCGCTGCCGCAGCCCTTCAGCGAGGAACTGACCGGATCATCCCTTTACGCGTTCGCGCCATAGGGTGAAAAGACCGGCCGCCAGGATCAGCCCGGCCCCGATGGCGACATTGTTGCGGATCACCTCGCCAAACACGAAAATGCCGAGGATCGCAGTCCAGACCAGGTGGAAATAGGCAAAGGGCTGCACCGCGCCTGCTTCGGCCACCTCGTAGCATTTGATCAGCAGCCAATGACCTGTCACGCCGGACACGCAGAGCGTCGCCATCCAGAACCAGTCCTTTTGGCTCATCGGCTCCCAGAACCAGATGCCCAGGGCGGTCATTGCCACGGCCCCGGCGATGCCGGTCCAGAAAAAACTGGTCGCGGTGGTATCCCGGCGCGCGGCGTAGCGCGTCAGCAGGGCGTAGAGCGCAAACATCAGGGCTGAGACAAAGGGGATCACCGCCAGCGGGTCAAACACGCCCACTCCGGGCTGCAGGATGATCATCACCCCGATCAGGCCTGCCCCGATGGCGGCCCAGCGCCGCCAGCCGACGCTTTCGCCCAGCACAGGCCCGCTGAGCGCTGCCACCAGCAGCGGATAGCAAATAAACACCGCCTGGCTGTTGATCAGCCCGAGCACGGTGAAGCCATAGACGGCGACACAGATCTCACCGACCAGCAGCACGCCGCGGAAGATCTGCAGCCCCAGCTGGCTGGTGCGCGCGGTCCCGCGGATGCCGCCGGGGGCGCGCATGGCCAGGAAAATCACGAAGGCCGCGAAGAACCAGTAGCGGACCATTACCACCATGTAGGTATTGTAGGTTCCTGCCAGATGGCGCGAAATCGCGTCCTGAAGCGCGAAAACGATCGTGGCCCCCAGCATAAGGAGGATGCCCAGCGGCACATTGTTGCTCTGCGCTTTGAACTGTGCCGCCGGTGCGTCACTCATAACAGTCTTGCCCTCGTCATATGCCGCTTGCGCCCGAAGCCGGGCGTGCGCTCCACCTCGAACCCGCCGGCCTCAAGCCCGCGCCGCACAAACCCCGCCGCCGTATAGGTCGCTGCCGTGCCGCCAGGGGCGGTGTGGCGTGCTACCTCAGCCATCAGGCTTTCCTCCCACAGTTCGGGATTCTTGGCCGGTGAAAACCCGTCCAGAAACCACGCATCCGCCGCGCCGGTCCATCCCGGCAGCGACTCGCGCGCGTCGCCTATGATCATATTGAGGTGCAGCGTGCCAAGGTCGCATTTGCCCTGCCCCGTCCAGTGCGCCAGAAACCGCTCAGCCCAGGGGGCCACGGCCGGAAATGCCTCCAGCGCGCGGGCCATATCGGCCGGATCCATCGGAAAGGCCTCAAAACTGGTGAAAGAAAGCGGCGTGTCCTGTCCGGACTCCTCCCAGGCCTTCCATGCCGCCAGCATGTTGAGCCCGGTGCCAAAGCCCAGTTCGGCAATGAGGAAGCCAGGCGCGAAGCGTTCCGGCAACTCGTTGCCCTCC
>CAJXHQ010000308.1 GCA_913054485.1 uncultured Paracoccaceae bacterium | reverse complement strand
AAACAGAGGTATACAGTGCCCATGAATACACCTCAAGCAACCTCTCATTTGCCATGGCGATTGCCTCGTCCTCGCTCTCAAAAGACCGCGCGGCGAGCACCGGGCCGAAGACCTCGTTCTGGACCACGTCCATGCCGGCCCGCGCGCCGGTGAGGATGGTCGGCTCGTGATAGAAACCGCCGCTGGACCCGTGCAGGGTGTTGCCGCCGCTGAAGATCTCGGCGCCTTCCTCTGCCGCACGCGCAACGGCGGCGCGGGTCTTGTCCAGCTGAGCCGCATTGGCCAGCGCGCCGGTGGTGTGGGTGAGGTCCAGCGGATCGCCCACATTTAGCGCCTGCGCGTGGCTGCGCACCATGGCCATGAAATCACCGTAGACCGGGGCCTCCACCGCAAGCCGCGAGGCGGCCACGCAGACCTGCCCGTTGTTGCGGAAGATCGAGGCGGCGGTTTCCTTGGCGGCCTGTTCAAGATCGGGGGCATCGGCAAAGACAATATTGGGGCTTTTGCCGCCGAGTTCGAGATAGACCCGTTTGAGGTTGGAGCGCGCGGAATACTCCATCAGCCGCCGCCCGACCCCGCCGGAGCCGGTAAAGCCCAGCACGTCCACATCCATGTGCAGACCCAGTGCCTCGCCAACCACTGCGCCCCGCCCGGTGACCGCGTTCAGAACCCCCGGCGGAAGCCCGGCCTCGTGCGCCAGTTCGACCACCCGCAGGGTCGACAGCGAGGCGTCTTCGGAAGGTTTCACCACGACGGAGTTGCCCGAGGCCAGCGCCGGGGCCATTTTCCAGGCCCCGATCATCAGCGGGAAATTCCAGGGGATGATCAGCCCAACCACGCCCGCCGGTTCCTTGTGGATCAGCGACAGCACCTCCTTGCGGGTGGGGGTGATCTCTCCGCTGCGCTTGTCGATGGCTTCTGCGTAAAAGCGGATGGTCTCGGCGGCCGACAGCGGTTCACCCTTCAGCGCCATACGGATGTCGGTGCCGTTGTCGCGCGCGCCGAGGACCGCGATTTCCAGCGCGTTGGCCTCGATCAGATCAGCCCACCGCATCAGGATGCGCTTGCGCGCGTCCGGTGCCATGCCGGACCAGACACCTGCATCAAAGGCCGCGCGCGCGGCCCTGACCGCTTGGTCCATGTCCTGCGCGCCGCTATCGGCGAGGGTGCTGAACGGCTGCCCGTCGATCGGGCTGGCTACCGGCAGCTCCGCGCCAGAGAGTGCCGCAACGGCCTCGCCATTGATTATGTTCTGCCCCTTGGGCGCGGCTTGCGCGCGCAGGGCGTCAATTTCTGCCTGATCCAATGCGGTCATTCCTTACACCTTTTCCGTCTCGTGCAGCACGCCGGGCGCCGTAAAGCGGGCGCTGATGCCCAGTTGTTCCAGCGCATGGTTGAAGGTGGGCAGCGGGTTGCGCACTTCCAGATGCAAGGCGCGCATGCCAACCGCCAGCCCGCCTTTCACATTGCGCATCTGGTCGTCGATGAAGACCCATTGCGCCGCCTCCAGCCCGAGATCGTCCAGACAAGCCTGATAGGCGCGTGGATCCGGCTTCAGGATCTTTGTGTAGGTCGCGTCCGAGATCACATCGAAGGGCTTCAGGAAGTCCAGCGACTGGCGCAGTTCTTTGCCGAAGAACAGGTCCAGCTCGTTCGACAGGATCGCCAGCTTCTTGCCCGCCTTGCGCGCCGCTTCAACCAGCAGCGGCATTTCAGGGCGGATCACCCGCTCTGCATCCGCACCGCGGGCGCGGATCACAAATTGCGACATCTCGGTCCAGTCTTCGCCCAGCAAAGCACCGGTTTCGCGGGCGCGGGTCAGCCAGTAATCACGTTCGGTGATCTCATCGCGCTGCATGCTCTGCCACAGGGGATCCGTCGCGGGATCAAACGGTCCCATCCAGGTGAGCGTGCCTGCAGGCAGACCCAGCGCCTCTTCCGTCATGCGGTGGGTTTCGAACATCGTCAGCGTCACCACGCTGCCGAAGTCCAGCACCAGCGCACCGACCGCTTCAGTAATCTGCCCAGCCATCTGCGGCCCTTTCTGCCTTCTCTCCCGGAAATTGCGCCTCCAGCGCCGCATAGGCCGCGGCCACCGCATCTGCATCGGCGCGCAGCTCGCTCACCGGCATGGAGCGTTCATAGGCCGAGCCTTTGGTCTCAAACGCCTGATCCACGTCGAGGATCTGCAGATTGCGGAAGCGGGCCAGCCGTTCAAAGACCGCGCGGTAGATGGCCGGATCATATTGCGCGTCCCGTTCCGCATCATTGGCAGTGCCGGTCCAGGCGTTGTGCAGCTGGCGCGCCGCCATCCAGTCGTTTTCCACGATGTAGATCGGCGCGTCCTTGGTTTCCTGCTCGTTGCGCGGGTTGGCGAAGGTTTCGGCCCGGAACCAGGTGATCACCTGACGCCTCTCAAGTGACGGGACGGGCACGAAAAACACTGCGCCCTCCCCCGCCAGCAGCGGCTCGGCTGCGTCTTCATGAGGCTGCATCAGCTCGGTGAAGCGCCCGCCAACCACGGGCAATTCGGCGATCAGAATGTCGGCGGGATCGGGATTAGCCGCATCCCAGCCGGCGACAGCCTCGCGCACCCACAGCCCCACCGCCTTGCGGATACCGGGATGGGTGAGGTCATTGACCTCCGGGTATTTCGCCAGCCATTCCGGCGTCTCAAAGGCGCGCCGCGCACCGTCCCATTGCATCGAATGGATGCGCCGCCCGGCCTGATGGGCCAGGATGGTCAGCTGCTGCAGCATCAGGCTTTTTCCGGAACTCGGCAGCCCTGCCACAAAGATCATGCGGCGGCTCTTCACGCCTGCGCGCAGGGCCGCGCCGATGGCAGAGCCTGCGGGGATGATGCATTCATCTGTCATGACGGTCCTTTCTCAGCGGAACTGGTCGACGCTGGGCATCTCGTCAAAGGGCACTTCGATCACGGTGGGCACATCCGACGTTGCCAGCCCTCGGCGGATTGCAGCGCGCAGCTCATGGGGAGTTTTCGCCATCAGCGCCTGCGCCCCGTAGCTTTCCACCATCTTCTGGAAGTCCGGATTCACCAGATCGGTCGCGATCACCCGGCCGCCATAGTTGGCCTTCTGCATTTGCTGCACATTGCCGTAGCGGTTGTTATTGAACAGCACCGTCACCAGCGGGATCTTGTGCTGCACGGCTGTGGCCAGCTCCTGCACGGCAAACATGAACCCGCCGTCCCCGGTGATCGAGATCACCGGCGTATCCGGTTTCGCAACCTTCACCCCAAGCGCGGTCGGGAAGCCGTAGCCCAATGTGCCCTGGTAGCCGGTCGAAATGAAAGTGCGCGGGTTATAGACCGGATAGACAATGCGGCTGGCAAAGCCGACCTGGGTCAGCTCATCCACAAAGATGCCGTCTTCGCCCAGCTCCTCGCGGATGATGTTCAGATAGGTGATCTGCGGTTCCAGCACGGCGGATCTCTTCGCCCAGGCGGCTTTCACCTCCAAGAGCTCCTCTTCGCGCGAGGCACGCACTGAATTGTGCCGCTCCAGCCGCGTCAGCAGCTCCGGCAGGGCGCGTTCGGCGCGGGCGGTGACGGCCACGGCGGGGGTGAAGAACTTTTCGTGGCTGTCCGGGTCCACATCAATGCGGATGATCTGCGGCGCATGCGCCTTGATCCATTTACGGGCAGGCACCCGCATGTTGGAACCGATCGCCAGCACCACATCCGCCTTGCCCCATAATTCCTTCGCTGCGGGCTGATGCAGCGACAGATAGCTGCGCGCATCAGCCACGCCCATGCCGGTGCGGTAGCCGACCACCGGCGCCTGCAACTCTTCCGCGAGGCGCCGGACAAGCGCGCTGGCCCCTTGCGCGCCGCTGCCCACAAAGATCAACGGGGCCTGCGCGCCGCCCAGCAGTTTTGCGGCGGCTTCAACCGCATCCTCGTCCAGTGCCGGTTCTGCCGGGGCACTCAGGGGGGCGTCCAAATCAATTTCAGTCTCGGCGGCCAGCACATCCATCGGGATTTCCAGCCCGACCGGGCGCGGCCGGCCGGACGTCATCTGCGCGAAGCCTTCACCGATCATCGCCGGGATCTCGGCCGGGGCTCTGGCACGGCCGGCCCATTTGGTCAGGGTGCGGATGATCTCCAGCTGGTCGTTGATCTCATGCAGCTCGCCCCAGTCCTTGCCGATGGCGCGCGAATTGATCTGTCCGGTGAGGCAGAACAGCTTGGCGTTGAGCGCATAGGCGGTGGACATCGCTGCCGAGGCATTCAGCAGGCCGGGACCGGGCACCACGTTGAACACGGTGGGCGCGTCGCTGGCCAGCGCATGGCCCAGACCCATGTAGGCGGCCCCCTGTTCATGCCGTGTGTGAATGATACGGAACTTTTCGCGGTGGTCGTAGAAGGCGTTGTACAGCCAGTCGTTTTGCACGCCCGGCAGGCCAAAGACCGTTTCAACCCCATGTTTGTGCAGCGAAAGCACAGCTGCTTCACCGCCTGTCATCGTGGTGGGCATCTTGGTGGTCATGGTCATTGGTCCTTCAGAATTTCGGTGAGCGCGGCGAGCAGGCGGGCGTTTTCCTCCGGCAGGCCAATGGTGGCGCGGATATGACCGGCGAGATAGAAGGCCGGGCGCACCATGACGCCATGTGTGACAAGTCTTTTGGTGAGATCCGCAGCCGACATGCCACCGGGGCATTTGAACATCACGAAATTCGCCTGGCTCGGTGCAACTGCCACTCCCAGCGGCGCCAGCCCCTCGGCCAGAACCCGGCGTTCGGCATGGTTATTGGAGACGGTGCGCTCCAGATGTTCCGCATCACTAAGCGCGGCAATGCCCGCCTCCAGCCCGGCCGTGCTGACATGGAAGCTGCGCTTCACTTTCTG
>CAJXHQ010000307.1 GCA_913054485.1 uncultured Paracoccaceae bacterium | reverse complement strand
TGAGACTAACCAGTCACAAACAAAAGGCCCCGGGTTTCCGGGGCCTTTTTTGTTGATACCGGCCGATGCAGAAGCGTGTTTTGTCCGGCCTCCGCAATTGTTAGAGAGGGCATATGACCCAGTCTCAGCCTGCCAGCCGCGTTTCTATCGTTTCAGTCTGTTTCAACAGTACCGCTGTGCTGAAAGCGATGCTCGATTCCCTGCCGGAGGCGTGCCAGGTCATCCTGTCGGACAACGGGTCGTCAGATGCAGGGGAACTGGCGGCACTGGCCGCCGCCGCAGGCGCAGAGCTGGTGGCGAATGAAAGAAACCTGGGGTTTGGCCGGGCCTGCAACGCAGGTGCCAGGGCTGCAACGGGCGAGTTCATCCTGTTTCAAAACCCGGACACTGTTGTCGGACCGGGCACCATTGATGCGCTTGTGGCAGGCTGCGGACAGGTATCCGGATGCTGTTGCCTTCAATCCGGCAATCCGCAACCCGGACGGGTCACAATTCTTCAAACGCGGCAGCTGCCTGCTGCCTGCCGCGGAAAAACTGCCGCGGGGCTGGCCCGGGAAAGACAGCGAAGTGCCGGTTCTGTCGGGGGCTTCGCTGATGGTCCGGAGGGCGGTTTTTGATGCGGTGTCCGGTTTTGATCCGGCGATTTTTCTCTATCACGAGGATGATGATCTGGCATTGCGTCTGAGATCCGGCGGCGGGAAACTGATGTTTGTGCGCGGCGCTGTTGTGACCCACGCGCAGGGCACCTCGACGGCTGTCAGCCCCGGCACCGCGGCGCTGAAAGCCTTTCATATGGGGCAGTCCCGGGTCTACGCGGCGCGCAAGCACGGCCGCCCCCTGGCGTTTGTCAGGGCGGCAGGGCTTGCCCTGGCCCAACTGCTTTCACCGCTGGTTCTGCTGTCCCGGAGAAAACGGGCCAAGCAATGGGCCTTTCTCAAGGGCGTTCTGACATCGTCGTCCCTGAACCGCAGCGGCGCGGTTTGAGACCGGCCGCCGGACGGTCTGGAGCAAAGAAGGAAATGTTTCCCATGCGCACTGTGCTGATCAGCCTCACGTCGCAAACCGCCCGGCGGGATTTTCAGGCTGCGCAGCTGACGCAGCTTGGCCTGGCCTACGAGGTTTTTGACGCCATCACCCCGGAAACTTTGCCCGCAGAGTATCTGGCCATCGACCGGGACAATTGGGAGCGGACCGTTACGCTTGCCGAAATGTCCTGTCTGGCCAGCCACCGGTCTGTCTGGCAAACCGTGGCCCGCGGACGCGATCCGGTTCTCATTCTGGAAGATGATGCGGTGCTTGTCAGATCGCTTGCCGGTTTCCTGGCCGGACTGGCAGATCTGCCGGGGCTGGATCACGTGACACTGGAAGTCCGCAAACGGAAAAAGCTGATTTCGGGGCAGCCGGTTCACCTGCTTGGGCAGGCGTCGCTGCACCGGCTGTTTCAGGACAGAAGCGGCGCGGCAGCCTATGTTCTGTGGCCGGAAGGGGCACGCAAACTGCTGGCGGCGAGCGAGGGCAAAGCGGTACTTGCGGATGGGGTGATCTGCGCGTGCTACAGCCTCAGGTCGTATCAGGCTGTGCCGGGGCTGGCGATGCAATCCGATCAATGCGGATTGTATGGTTTTGATGCGCCGCTGGAGACCCGGTCGACGCTGGTCCGGCCGCGCGGGCCGAAAGCCGCGAAAACCTTCATGCAGTCCCTGCGCCGCGTCAACTCGCAGCTGAAGCTTGGGCTGCGGTTCTGGACTGTGGCGGCAGGGGCCCGGCGGCGACAGATACCGGTTGATATCCGGATGTTCTAAGCCGGCTTCACCACCAACTGGTGCGGTCTCTGTGGTGCAGTTTGCGCATTCTTGAAAAGGCCGTGTCTTCGTCCTGCAGCCGCAGAAACACCTGCTGCAGAACCTGGCCGGTCAAGCTGTCCTTGGCCTGCCGGTCGATCCGCCAGCGCATGTTCCGCAGCGTGTCATCAGTGCCGACGGTCAGCATTGAAAGGCCGCCGAAAATCGGCACCAGTTCCTGGCCCAGGCGGCTGATCTTGTCCTGGTTCACCGGCGGGTCGCCGATATCCTTGACGTAGCGTTCGGACTCATAGGTCTTCATCGTGTTGACCATCAGGCTGACAGACAGCGCAATGGCCCTGTTTTCCGGCAAGGGGTCGTGATCGGCGAAACTGTCCATCGCGGCGACGATCCAGCGCAGGTTCAGATGCTCCAGCAGGAAATCGGCCTCGGCCTCCCACATTTTGCGGAATTCTTCAAAGGCTTCCGATGCTTTGAATTCGCGGCGCATCAGAACAATCAGTTTTGCGTGTTCAAAGATAAGCTCGGGCTGGCCCGAGAATTCTGACCGCAGCGCCGTGAAATGGCTCTGAAGATCGTCGCCGGAGCCGCGTGTCTGAACCGCCTCTCCGCCGTCGATGATGGCTGTTTTCAGCGCGTCATAGCTGCCGGAGTGCTGCGCCAGGCTGGCACCAAGGCGGCGGCGATGCCGTTTGAGAGAAAAGAACTTTTCCCAGCTTCCTTTGTCTCTCTTCACAGCCAAGACCCTCCTGTTTTTGCGGATCTCAAAAACCAGCTTTGTGCCTGTTGGTCAACTGCACCGCGGGGGGGCAGGAAAACAGCGGGCGGCTTTGAAGGCCGCCCGCAGGACCGGATTACTCCGGTGCCTTGGTCTTGCGCAGGTAGGGGAAGATCGTCTCAAACTCGCCGAACTTCGCCTTGGCGTCCTCATTGGACACGGCGGGCGGGATGATGACGTCTTCGCCGGGCACCCAGTTGGCCGGGGTGGCAACGCCCTTGGAGGACATCTGCAGGCCGTCCAGCGCACGCAGGATTTCGGCAAAGTTGCGGCCCACGGTCATCGGGTAGGTCATCGACAGCTTCAGCTGCTTGTCGGGGCCGATGATGAAGACCGAGCGTACGGTGGCGCTGTCGGCGGGGGTGCGGCCTTCGGGCAGGTAGGCCTCGGCGGGCAGCATCTCGTAGAGTTTGGAAATCGCCAGATCCTCATCCGCAATGATCGGGAATCCGGCCGCTGCGTTGCCGTACTGCTCGATGTCGCCTTTCCACTTCTTGTGGTCCTCGACGCCGTCGACGGAAACGCCGATCACCTTGGTGTTGCGGGCGGCCCATTCGTCGTTCAGCTGTGCGACAGCCGAAAACTCGGTGGTGCAGACTGGGGTGAAATCCTTCGGGTGGGAGAACAGGATGGCCCAGCTGTCGCCGATGAACTCGTGGAAATCGATGCTGCCTTGGTCGGTCTCGGCGGTGAAATTCGGAACGGTGTCGTTAATGCGCAAACCCATGGTGGTCTCCTCTGATGCAATCAAGCGAATCGGTTCTACCCGCAGCCTAATCTGTCGGGCGCGCGGGCACACCCCCTGCGGGGGACTGCACGGAGCTGCTTTCGCGGAATATTTGAAGGGCAGCTTCGCAATCCGCCGGGGAGGCTTTAAATTTGATCAAATTTTTGCACCCCCTCTTGCCCCGCCCATAGCCCAGTGCCAGAGTTGCGCGGAATTCGGTGTCTCGGGCGCCTGACCACGGAGTATCAGACATGATCGAAAAGCGCGATTTCTACATCAATGGCCAGTGGGTCTCGCCCGCCGCGCCCTGCGACCACCACGTCATCAACCCGTCGACAGAAGAGGCCTGCGCAGTGATCTCGCTCGGCGCCGAAGCCGATGCCGATGCCGCCGTGGCAGCCGCCAAGGCCGCCCTGCCGGGCTGGATGGCCACCCCGGTGGAAGAGCGTATCGCGCTGGTCGAGAAGCTACTGGAGCTCTACAATGCGCGCGCCGAGGATCTGGCACAGGCGATGTCGCTGGAAATGGGCGCGCCAATCGACATGTCGCGCACGTCCCAAGTAGGGGCAGGATCATGGCACCTGAAAGGGTTTATCCGCGCCGCGAAGAACTTCGCATTTGACGCGCCGCTGGGCGATCACGCGCCCAACGACCGGATCATCCACGAGGCTGTCGGCGTCGCCGCGCTGATCACGCCGTGGAACTGGCCGATGAACCAGATCACCCTGAAGGTGGGCGCCGCGGCCGTGGCCGGCTGCACCATGGTGCTGAAGCCATCGGAAGAAAGCCCGCTGAACGCGATGGTCTTTGCCGAGCTGATGGATGCGGCAGGCTTCCCGGCCGGGGTCTTCAATCTGGTGAACGGCGACGGCGCCGGTGTCGGTTCTGCCCTGACCGCACATCCGGATGTTGATATGGTCTCCTTCACCGGCTCCACCCGCGCAGGTACCGCGATCTCCAAATCCGCCGCCGAGACGCTGAAGAAAGTGCATCTGGAGCTGGGCGGCAAGGGCGCCAATATCCTGTTCGAAGATGCCGACGAGAAAGCCGTGAAGCGCGGCGTGCTGCATATGATGCAGAACACCGGCCAAAGCTGCAACGCGCCCAGCCGTATGCTGGTGCAGCGCAGTATCTATGACCGTGTGGTTGAAGAGGCTGCTGCCATGGCCAACAAGGTCGAGGTCGGCCCGGCGCTGGAAGAAGGCCGCCACATCGGCCCCGTCGTGAACGCGCTGCAGTGGGGTAAGATCCAAGGCCTGATCCAGGACGGTATCGATGAAGGTGCCAAGCTGGTGGCCGGCGGCACCGGGCGCCCGGAGGGGCTGGACAATGGGTACTACGTGAAACCCACCGTCTTTGCCGATGTGAACAACCAGATGAAGGTGGCCCGCGAAGAGATTTTTGGCCCCGTGATGGTGATCATCCCCTTCGAGGATGAAGCCGAAGCCATCGCGATTGCCAATGACACGCCTTACGGCCTGACCAACTACGTGCAGACCCAGGACGGCGCCCGGGCCAACCGGCTCGCCCGCGCCCTGCGCTCAGGCATGGTGGAAATGAACGGCAAATCGCGCAGCG
>CAJXHQ010000306.1 GCA_913054485.1 uncultured Paracoccaceae bacterium | reverse complement strand
CTCGCCGCGATAGCTGACCAGGTTCGGCTTGTCGTTGGCAATGAACTCGGCAAACAGCGTCACTGTGAAGATCACCGAGAAGATGATCAGCGACCAGAAAGCGCGCCCATTGCGGCGGAAATTGCGCCAGCGGCGCTGGTTGAGCGGGGATAACGCCATCAGCCGACCCTCTTCTCAAAATCGATGCGCGGGTCGACCAGAACATACATCAGGTCGGAAATAATGCCGACCACCAGGCTCATCAGGCCAAAGACAAACAGCGTGCCGAAGATCACCGGGTAATCCCGCGCCACCGCGGCCTCGAACCCCATGCGGCCCAGCCCGTCCAGCGAGAAGATGGTCTCGATGATCAGGCTCCCTGAGAAGAACACGCCGATGAACACCGCCGGAAAACCGGCGATCACGATCAGCATAGCGTTACGGAAGACATGGCCATAGAGAACCCGCCCCTCGCTCAGCCCCTTGGCGCGGGCGGTCATCACATAGTGTTTCTTGATCTCGTCCAGGAAGGAGTTCTTGGTCAAAAGCGTCAGCGTCGCAAAGGCCGCAATGGTCGAAGCGAGTACCGGCAGGGGAATATGCCAGGCGTAATCCGCCACTTTACCCAGAAGGCTCAGATCCTCGAAATTATCGGAGGTCAGACCACGCAAGGGGAAGATCTGCCAGTAAGACCCGCCGGCAAAGACCACCAGCAGCAGGATCGCAAACAGGAAGCCAGGGATCGCATAGGCCGCGATGATCGCACCGGAAGTCCAGGTGTCAAACCGGCTGCCGTCCTTCACCGCCTTGCGGATGCCCAGCGGGATAGAGATCAGATAGGCGATCAGCGTCGACCACAGGCCAAGCGAGATCGACACCGGCATTTTTTCCCAGACCAGCTCCATCACGCCGATTTTGCGGAAGTAGCTTTCACCGAAATCCAACCGCATGTAATTCCAGAGCATGCCGAGGAAACGTTCAAGCGGCGGCTTGTCAAAGCCGAACTCCCGCTCCAGCTCCTCGATGAACTCGGGCGGCAGACCGCGTGACCCGGCGTAGCGGTCATTGGCACCGCCTGCTTCAGTTTCGATTTCTGAGCCGCCGCCGGAAATACCGGCGAAGACATCGCCGCCGCCCTGCTGCTGCGCGATGATCTGTTCGATCGGCCCGCCCGGCACAAATTGCACCAGGGCGAAGTTGATAATCATGATTCCCAGAAGGGTCGGCAGGACCAGCAAGAGCCTGCGGAGGATATAGGCGGCCATGTTCTGTGCTTACCGCTTCAATGCACCGGCTGCGACAAGCGCATCGTGTTTTTCCTGATCAAACCACCAAAAGTCGAGCTCCCCGCGGCTGAAGGGCGGCAGGTTTTCCGGATAGGTGTATTGGTCGTAATAGGCCACCGTGTGCACATCTTTGAACCACTGCGGCACCCAGAACAGTTTCTGGCGCAGCACCCGGTCCAGCGCACGGACATGGTTCTCCATCACATCCTTGCTGTCCGCGGCCACCACTTTTTCGATCAGCTGGTCGACCGCCGGATCTGAAAGCCCCATCAGGTTGCGGCTGCTGCCTTCCATCGCCTCGGTCGCGAACCATTGCTTGAGCCCAGTGGACGGCTCCCAGGGCAGCACAAAGGAATGAATGGTCAGATCGAAATCATACTCGCGGATGCGCGAGGTTTCTTGCGCGGGATCGACCCGGTTCAGCCGGGCATCAACACCCAGTTTGCGCAGGTTGTCCACGTAGGGGTTGATGATGCGGTCGAAAGCCGGGGAGGATTCCAGGATCTCGACGCTCAGCAGCTGGCCGTCCTTGCGGCGCATGCCGTCATCGCCAACAGCCCAGCCGGCGTCATCCAGAAGTTTGGAGGCACGGCGCAGGCTGCCACGGTCCAGCTGGCGGGATTTCGACACCGGCGGCTGCTGCACCTCGTCGGTGAGGATAGCGGCATCCAGCAGCCCTTCCTCGACCAGCGGTTGCAGAATGGCCATTTCTTCCGGTCCCGGAACGCCCTGCGCTTCCATCGGGGAATTGCCCCAGAAACTGCGCACTCGTTCATAGAGCCCGTAGAACAGCGATTCATTGGACCATTCGAAGTTGAACATCAGCCCCAGCGCCTCGCGGACGCGGCGGTCCTGAAACTTCTCGCGCCGGAGGTTGATCACCCAGCCCTGCCCCTGCGCCATATTACCATTGGCCAGCTCTTCCTTCTTCACCCAGCCGTTGCTGATGGCGGAGAACTCGTAGGAAGTAGCCCATTCCTTCGATGAGTTTTCATTCCGGAAGGTGTATTCGCCGGCCTTGAACCCCTCAAAGGCGGCGTTGCTGTCAGCAAAATACTCCACCCGGATGCGGTCGAAATTGTTGCGGCCCTGGTTCTGCGGCAGGTCCGCACCCCAGTAGCCGTCCTGCCGCGCGTAAACGATGCGGCGGTTGATGTCATAGCTGTCCAGCGCATAAGCACCGGTGCCCAGGAAAGGCGTCAGCGTGCCTTCGTCGATCCGCGCACCAGTGTCTTCAAACCATTTCTTTGAAAACGCCGGGAAAGTGCCCGCAAGACCGATACGGTCCCGCACCGGGCTCTCGGGCGTGAAGGTGAACTTGACCTGATGCGGGCTCAGAACCTCCACAGATTCGATCATTGAGCCAAAGGCAGCACGGAAAGAAGGCAGGCCCTGCTCCATGAAGATGTCATGGGTGAACTTGATATCTTCCGCCGTCATCGGGCTGCCGTCTGAGAAAGTCACCTCGGGGCGGAGGTTGAAGATCACCCACTCGATGCCCTCGGGATACTCCATCGTCTCGCACAGCAGGCAGTAGGAGGCGGTGATATCGTCGGCAAAGGTGGTCAGCAGGTTTTCATAGGCAATCGTCGACAGCGACCCGGCCCGGCCCTTGCGGGTATAGAGGTTGAAACTGTCAAAAGTGCCCGGCGCCCAGACGGAGATTTCACCGCCCTTGGGCGCATCGGGGTTCACATAGTCAAGATGATCGTAGTCCGGGCCGTATTTCAGCGCGCCGAAGTAATTGTAGCCATGGCTTTTGATGACATTTTCTTCGGCCAGAACAGAGGTTGCAGCCATGATCAGCCCAAGCCCCAGCGCGCCTGCCAGCCCTATTCGCAGCCGGTCCCTCAGGTCGATGGCCTTTGCACGGGTGGCACTGCGGGGGGTGTTCATCTGCTGGACCTCCATTGCCCGGCCCGGGTCGTCTCCCGGGTCATTGCTGCCTTGAAAAGTAAAGTGCAACGGCGGTTCGGTTCAAGGCCGGATTGGCTCAGCTTTGCGTGAATTGCGCGACAGGCAGCGGTTTCGCGCGCATTTTGCGCCGGTTGAAGGCGCGGCTGCGCAAAAAACAAGGGCCGCTGCGCAATGCAGCGGCCCCGTTCAAATTTCTGCCGGAACGTTGGCGGATCAGCCGTCCAGGCCGTCCAGATAGGCAATCAGGTTCACCCGGTCGCCTTGTTTCTTCAGGCCGGCAAAGCTCATCGTGGTGCCTTTGGCGTAGGACGACGGCTTGGTCAGGAAGGCATCCAGCTCTTCCGCGGACCATGCAGTGCCGGCTTTTTCGCCCAGCGCTGCAGAGTAGCCGAAGCCCGCCACAGAGGCGATGTCACGGCCAACCACGCCATAGAGGAACGGGCCGGTCGAGTTGGCGCCGTCTTCAAGCTTGTGGCAGGCGGCGCATTTCTTGAACACCTTTGCGCCTTTGGCCGGATCGGCCGCTGCCATCAGCTCCTCAAAATTCACTTCTTCAACCTCTTCTGCCGCACCGGCAGAAGCAACCTCGACCACGTAAGATGCCTCACCGTGGGCCTCCACGTGATAGAGCTCCTCAGCAGCCCATTTGCCGAGCAGGAGCACCAGCCAAGCGCCAAAAAGGCCGGCCGCTGCTTTGGTAAGGGTCATCGTGTCAAACATTGATCGCGAGTCCATATTAGCTGTCTGGTGGGGTGCATAAGGCTTCCCCTTGCAACTGGCAAGGTGTAGGAAGCGCGACCAAACGCCCTTGAGGCAAAGTTTTTGCACGGAAAGCACACAGATGACCAACCGCATCGCCTTCCAGGGGGAACCTGGCGCCTACAGCCACGAAGCCTGCCGCAACGCGCGGCCCGGCATGGAGGTGCTTCCCTGCCGCACGTTTGAAGACGTGATCGAGGCGGTGAACTCCGGCAAAGCGGACCTTGCGATGCTGCCGGTGGAAAACTCCACCTACGGGCGGGTGGCCGATATCCACCGCCTGCTGCCGCATTCAGGGCTGCATATCATCGACGAGGTTTTTGTCCGGGTGCATATCAGCCTGCTGGCGGTGCCCGGCGCCAAAGTGTCAGACATCAAAGAGGCGCATTCGCATCTGGTGCTGCTGCCGCAATGCGCGGGCTTCCTGAAAGAACACGGCATCCGCGGCCGCGTCAGCCCCGACAACGCCCGCGCCGCGCGCGAAGTGGCGGAATGGGGCGACAAGTCCCATGCCGCCCTGGCCAGCGAACTGGCAGGTGAGATCTACGGGCTGGACGTGCTGGCCAACCGGATCGAGGATCACGACAAGAACACCACCCGCTTCCTGCTGATGTCACCCGAACCCAATTACACCCGCCGCGGCAGCCACGGCATGATCACCAGCTTCGTGTTCCAGGTGCGCAACATCCCGGCGGCGCTCTACAAGGCGATGGGCGGTTTTGCCACCAATGGCGTCAACATGACCAAGCTGGAAAGCTACATGGTCGACGGGTCGTTCACCGCCACTCAGTTCTATGCCGATATCGACGGCCACCCGGACGACGCCAATGTGCAGCTCGCGCTGGACGAGCTGAGCTATTTCACCGCGAATATGGAAATCCTGGGCGTCTACCCGGCCGACAACGGCCGGTTCTGACTGCCGCAAGTGCCTGGCCTGGCAGCGTTACGC
>CAJXHQ010000305.1 GCA_913054485.1 uncultured Paracoccaceae bacterium | reverse complement strand
GTGCAGCGGCTGGAGAGCGAGGGCTATATCCGCAATTATGTGGCGCTGCTGGACGCGCGCAAGATGCGGGTGCCGACGACGGTTTTTGTGGAGATCACACTGCAGGGGCAGGCAGATGAGCTTTTGGAAGCCTTTGAGAAGGCGGTGGCGCGGATCCCTGATGTGCTGGAATGCCACCTGATGGCCGGCACGGCGGATTACCTGCTGAAGGTGGTGGCTGAAAACACCGAGGATTTTGCCCGTATCCACCGCCAGCACCTGGCCCGGCTGCCGGGCGTGGCGCAGATGCAGAGCTCTTTTGCCCTGCGGACGGTCTTTAAGACGACGGCGCTGCCGGTCTGACAGGGCATCGGCTTGGCCTTTGCCGGTCTGGCCTTCTCGCGTCTGGTCTTCATCCCGTGTGCCTTTCCCGTACACCCGGGGACGGCCGCGCAGGCGTTGCCTGTCATTCTTACCCCGCAGCGCCGGGGTAGGTGAACAAAGCCAGATGTGCGAAGTTGAAGGCGAAGTGCATCAGCGCCGGCACCCAAAGCCGCCCGGTGGCCAGAAACCCCAGCCCGCAGGCGAGGCCAAGAATGGCGGCAAAGCCAGCCAGCGCAGCGCCGCCCGGAAAGTGCACCAGCCCGAACAGCAGGCTGGCCGCTGTCAGCCCTGCCATCGTGCCGAAGCGCCGGCCGATCAGCTGCTGCAGGTAACCGCGGAAAAAGGCTTCCTCGGCGATGCAGGTGAGGAACAGGTTGGCGAGGGCAAAAATAAGCCACCACTCGGGCAGGCCCGGTTCAGGGGCAATGGCGCCGGCGGCTAATGCCAGGGCAAACAGGACCGGCAGCAGCGCGATGCCGGACGCCAGGGTGCGCCAATGCACCGGCCCGCCGCGGCCCAGGAGCGGCGGGACTGCCACCAGCAGGGCAAAAAACACCATGGGCTTGTCTATGTTCAGGTGCAGGGTGAATGGCACGCTGGCCGGGCCGGACTGCACCGCGTCCAGCACCTTCAGGTTGTTGAACCCCGGAAGCAGGTGGGCGGCCATGGCGCCGCACCACAGGAGCAGCAGCCCGTGAAGCACTGGCGCCGCGCGTCCTGAGGCCTGGCGCAGGCAGGCGGCAGCTGCTAGCCCAGCAATGGCCCAGGTAACGCCCGTCAAAGTAAGGTAGCCCTGTATGCCCGCGCTGAGCATGGCAAACCCGAGAAGCGCGAGGCTCGCCCGCAGCAGGCCGCTGACCCCTGCTGCGGCTGCCGCCATCAGAAGCAGGGCGGGAAGAAACGCCGGCAACCCGGTGATGAAGTGGCCCATTCTGCTGCCTTGGTCCAATGTGCTGAAGGCGCGCTGCTGCAATGCGGGCGCAAAAGCGGCGCGGGATTGAAATTTTCCCTCGTAGATCATTTATTTGCATAATAGTGCAACCAGCCGTCGCAACTTGAAACCGAACGCGCCGGCTGGTTATTTGGCAACGATATACACACGGCGGAGAGACTCCGCCCCATTCGAGGGTTTTTGGGATTGATCTATCCGGTAATTTTGTGCGGCGGGTCCGGAACGCGGCTTTGGCCGCTGTCCCGTAAAAGCTACCCTAAACAGTTCGTGCCCCTGGTCGGCGAGCAGGCGCTGTTCCAGGCCTCTGCGCAGCGGCTGACATCATCGCAGACGCTGCCGTTTGCGCCGCCCTGTGTCATCACCGGGTCTGATTTCCGGTTCATTGTCACCGAGCAGCTGGCCGAAGCAGGGATAGATCCGGGCAGCATCCTGATTGAGCCGGAAGGCCGCAACACGGGCCCGGCGGTCCTGGCAGCAGCTCTGCACCTGGCAGGCCTGGACCCGGAGGCTGTGATCCTGGTGGCCCCGTCAGATCACGTTGTGCCCGATACAGAAGCCTTTCACGCTGCGGTGGAACGCGGGCTTGAGGCTGTCGGGCAGGGCAAACTGGTCACATTCGGCATCCAGCCGGACCGCGCCGAGACCGGCTACGGTTACCTGGAGCTTCCGCAGGCGCCGGACGGGTCAGGCCAGGCGGTGCCGCTGAACCGGTTTGTTGAAAAACCCGATGCGGAAACTGCCGGCAAGATGCTGGCGGCGGGCAATTACCTGTGGAATGCCGGGATTTTCCTGTTCCGGGCCAAGGACATCATCGCGGCCTTCCAGCAGCATGCGGCTGCCTTGGTTGCACCGGTGCAAGCCTCTGTTTCCAATGCGCAGACTGACCTCGGGTTCCTGCGGCTTGCCCCTGAAGACTGGGCGCAGGCGCCGGATATTTCCATCGACTATGCAGTGATGGAGCACGCAGACAACCTGACCGTGGTGCCCTTCAGCAAGGGCTGGTCGGATCTGGGCGGCTGGGATGCGGTCTGGCGCGAAAGCGGGCCGGATGCGCGAGGTGTTGTGACATCCGGAGCGGCAACGGCGATCGACTGCCGCGACAGCATGCTGCGGTCCGACAGCGACAACCTGGAGGTCGTTGGCATCGGACTGGAGAACATTGTTGCCGTTGCGATGAATGACGCGGTGCTGGTGGCCGATACGAGCCGCGCGCAGGACGTCAAACTGGCGGTGGAGGCCCTGAAGCAAAAACAGGCGCCGCAAGCAGTGCAATTTCCAAAGGACCACCGCCCCTGGGGCTGGTTCGAGAGCCTCGTGGTGGGGGGGAGATTCCAGGTGAAGCGCATCCTGGTCCACCCCGGTGCCTCGCTGAGCTTGCAAAGCCACTTCCACCGGTCCGAACATTGGATCGTGGTGGAGGGCACCGCCAGGGTGACGGTTGATGACGAGGTGAAGCTGGTGACCGAGAATGAGTCGGTCTACATCCCGCTGGGCGCCGTCCACCGGATGGAAAATCCGGGCAAGGTTCCGATGGTGCTGATCGAGGTTCAGACCGGCTCTTACGTGGGAGAGGATGACATCGTGCGCTATGAGGACATTTATGCGCGCGGCCAGGGTGCCAAGGGCTGACCGGCAGCCGCAACCCGCCAAACCAGGTTAACCGGCCCCGTGCAGCTGCTGTGCGGGGCTTTTTCTTACCGTATGGCGGAGGGTGCACCCAAGCCTTTGGCTGGAATTGCCATTGCCTGATACTTCAACCTGGGGAAGAATGGTGGCGGTGCAGGGACTTGAACCCCGGACACGCGGATTATGATTCCGCTGCTCTAACCAACTGAGCTACACCGCCGCTCTGTGTGAGGGCGATTTAAGGAATGCAGCGGGTGCGGTCAAGAGCGAAAAATACAGGAATTGCGTTTGGGCCAAAGAATCTTTGGCTTACCCCTGCACCCTCGCGTCAGCTGCCGTCCCATGCAGAGTTCAGCGTGCCTGCATCCGGGCGCGGCAAGGCGTCGAGCAGGGCGAACACGCGGTCCCGGCAGGCGGTTCCAGGCCAGCTGGCGGGGTGGAAGCTTTCCGGCAGGTCAGGGTGGCGCAACACCACGCGGCGCCAGCGATGCACCACAAGGGTGCGCAGGGCGGCGATCTGCAGCGCGTCGGGCTGGGCCGGCGGCAGGCCGGCGGCTTTGAGCTCTTGCAGAAGGGAGCCGCAGGCCGCGGTCAGATCGCCGGGGAAAATCCGTGCTTTCAGCCAATCGGGCACCGCAAAATCGGAGGCCCCGATGGCAAGAAGATCCTCCAGGCTGCCAGGCATCGTGCCGTGCCCCAGTGCGGTATTGCGGTTCACGGTGATATAATTGGGCAGGAGCAGAAGATCGTCCAGAACGGCCTGGCCGGCGGCGTCATCGGCAATCAGAAGATGCCAGTCCTGTGCGATCCGCGGCGCACGGTCGTAGATCCGCGGAGTGACGGCGGCAGACTGGCTGCGGCCGTATTGGGTCAGGAAATGCACGCTGGCACGGCCCGAGCGCTCGCTCTCGATCCAGCCGTCCTTGCGCAGCCGGTGCAGCGCCACGCGGATCGCTTCGGGCTTGATGCCCATGGGGGTGATGATGCGGGTAAGGGCCGCGCCGCTGATCTGGTCGCCCTCAGCCTGCGCCATATCGCCGAACAGTGAGACGATGATCGACCAGACGCGCTGGTTTTGCGGATCACTAAGCTGGGCCACACTGGTTTCAAACCAGTGGTCAATATCCTTGGTCATGTAACCTATGTAGAGCGCAGGCCGTTAAGAGGCCAGAGCACAACAGAAAACGCCGCCCGGAGGGGCGGCGCTTGTTGCTTTGGGGCCGGATCAGGCCGCGTAGGCGTTCATAGTCAGCAGCTCGTATTCTGCGACCAGTTCTTCATCCTGATTGGTCAGGGTGACATGCCAGCGGACCTCGCCGTATTCTTCGTTGCGCGGGGTCTTTTTCTTCACGGTGAGGCGCACCTTGATGCTGTCACCGGCAGAGACCGGCTTCATGAAGCGCAAAGAGTCCAGACCGGTGTTGGCCAGAACGGGGCCTTCGCTGGGTTCGACAAACATGCCGGCCGCAAAGGACAGGAGCAGGTAGCCATGCGCCACGCGGCCCGGAAAGAAGGGGTTCCGCTGCGCGGCGTCCTCGTCCATGTGGGCGTAGAACGTATCTCCGGTGAAGTTCGCGAAATGCTCGATGTCGTCCAGCGTCACGATGCGCGGATCGGTGTTCAGCGTCTCACCGATGCTGAGCTCGTGGAACGTGCGGGTGAAAGGGTGGGCGGGGCCTTTGATCTCAACCGCGCCGGGCACCCATTTCTCACCAATCGCGCTGAGGATTTCGGGCGAGCCCTGAATCGCAGTGCGCTGCATGTAGTGTTTCACGCCGCGCACGCCGCCCAGTTCTTCGCCTCCGCCAGCGCGGCCGGGGCCGCCGTGGACCATATGGGGCAGGGGGGAGCCGTGGCCGGTGCTTTCCTTCATCGAGTCGCGGTTGTTGAAGTAGAGACGGCCATGATAGGCGCCGGCGCCGACCGCAACGTCGCGCGCCACGGTGGGG
>CAJXHQ010000304.1 GCA_913054485.1 uncultured Paracoccaceae bacterium | reverse complement strand
AGTCCGTCCGGGGAAAGGGGAAGCACGACCTCAGGCCGATTTGTGCAACAAAGCCCTCTGGAGGTCCCGTCGTTTAGAAAGGGTACTTTCGCCCGAGGCCATGGCCAGAATAAGGGGCTTTAGAAGACAAAAGTAAGTTTGCTTGGGCCGGCACCAAGTTTTTCTATCGGCGGAAGCAGACATTCAAGCCACATGCGGCCAAATCGGGCTCTGAGCCCAACCCGGTCATTGTGATATTTCGCTGCGCGCGCATGCAGAGGAAGAAATGCTGCATGCACTCGAAATCTGGCGCTGTGACGCGGTGATTAACTCGGCCATTGGTGCAGCGCGCAGTAAGGCTAGTTCGGTCAATTTACAAGGAGCGGACGGAGCCCCATTTCGCTGCGACATCTCCCAACGGCTGCTGTCTGAGCATCACGACATCGCGTTCCAACACGGCGGGCGGAGAGCTGCCGTTCGCCGCATAGCGTATGAACGGCAGCTTTGAGTTCAGCTTGCGTCCTTGAACGCGGCGTATTCGCCGCGGACCTGGACCGACACTGTGACGTTCGAGCTGTCGCGGTTGCGCCAGAACCACCCGTGTTCACCGTTGAATTCGGCGATGATCTCACCCTCTGCGCCAGTAGAACCGCGGCCCTTTTCATACGTGACCGAGTTGCCGCCGCCATGGCCGTGCAAGTCGAAGTTGACCCGGCCGCCCTCGACGAGCATGCGGTATTCGGCTGTCTGGCCTTCTTCCATCACCAGCTTCCATTCGGCGGAGCCGCCCGGAGCCAGGGTGAAGCTGGTCTCGTCGCGCCATTCCTTGGGAGCCTCGGCTGCGGAGGCATCCTGCGCGTAGGCCGCGCCCACGAAGAGGCCGAGCATCTGGTCAAGCAGGCTGGACTGTTCGTCCCTCTGCCGGTCGGCCTCGGCCTCCTCGGTGAGCTGGGTCTTGATCTCGCCCATCTCGGCCAAGCCGATGGCGCGGCCGATGCCGGTCGGGTCGATGCCATATTCGGCCGGCAGCACCACTGTGACGAGGATCGCCACGGCCGAGACGCCAGCGATCACGGTCGAGCGGAGGAGTTGTTTCGAACTGGGCAGTTCGTTGAGGCTGGGTTTTTCTGCGTTGAACATCTGGATATCTCCGGTCGGTTCAGGCGGCCGCGAAAAGGCCGGTGAGCTGGTAGCCCACGAGGATGAAGCCCGCCGCCATCATGACGACGTTGGCAGTGTAGGCCTGGCGGAAGAAATTCGGCGATTTCCTCCAGTAGCCCATGACGATGAGGATCAAGGCCAGGGCCATGAGCTGGCCCAGCTCGACGCCGACGTTGAAGGCCAGGAGGTTGGCCAGAAGCCCCTCGGAGGCGATGTCGTAGTCGAGGATCTTGGTCGCCAGGCCGGTGCCGTGGAAGAAGCCGAAGATCAGCGTCGCCAGCTTGGTATTGGGTTGGAACCCGAACCAGCGCTGGTAGGCGCCGAGGTTCTCCAGCGCCTTGTAGACCACCGAGAGCCCGATGATGGCGTCGATGACAAAGGCATTGATACCCCAGCCGAACCAGACGCCGAGCAGCATCGTGGTTGAATGCCCGAGGGCGAAGAGGCTGACGTAGATGCCGACGTCGCGCATCCTGTAGAGGAAGAAGACGACGCCGAGCAGGAACAGGATGTGGTCGTAGCCGGTCACCATGTGTTTGGCGCCGAGATACATGAAGGGGATGATGTTTACCCCCCAGATCTCCTGGATATAGCCGGCGTCGCCCTCAGTGACGTTGTGGGCTGCGGCCTGCGTTGCGCCGAGCGCAAGCAGGATAAGAGTTGTCAGGAACAGCGGCCTGCGCAATGCAGCGAGGCGCCTGTCCCGAAAGACTGCGGTCATGTTGGTCTCCGAAAATGATGAGTGGAATCTGTTTCACGGCCGTATCGGGCCGCACCAGATCACACGCGCGGAGGCCGTTCGTGGCGATAGACCGGGCCCGGGCGCCAGGACGGGCGGGCGGGAGAGCCCGCCCTTTCGGGGGCTATCCCCCCCTTGGCGAAGGAGCCCCGGACAAGAAGCGCCGGGCTGTGGTCGTGATCGGCAACATCATGGCTGTGGCCGTGCAGAGCCCAGGCGAGGTCTTCCTCGAACCCGTGGCTATGGCCGTGGCTTTCGATCATCTCCGCATGGTCCTGAATGGTCGCAAGCACGTCCGGGATGTGCGAGGTGACCGGCTGGGATGACCAGAACACAAGGCACAGGCAGAGGAGCGCGGCCAGACCGCGCTGCATCCATTCCAGCCGTTTTCCGGCAATCCGTGCCTGCACCATGTCCCTGCTCGCGGCTCTCTGAACACCATCTTGCTTTATCCCCCACGGGGGGATAGCTCTCTCTTATGATGGAACCACACCGGCATGCAAGCCACCCCAAGCTTTCCGCACGGCTGAAACGCGCCGAAGGGCATTTGCGCTCAGTCATTGGCATGATCGACGACGGGCACCCCTGTCTCGACATCGCACAGCAGCTTCAGGCGGTTGAAAAAGCCATCCGCAGTGCCAAACAGGCGCTGATCCATGACCACATGGATCACTGTCTCGATGGGGAAAACTCCGAAACCGACCGGGCCGAACTCAAGGCCATCTCACGTTATCTTTGAGGCTAACATGCTGGACGTCCTGTCTGACCGCACCTACCGGCACCTTTTCCTCGCTCAGGTAGTGGCACTTCTGGGAACAGGCCTTGCGACTGTCGCACTCGGGCTGCTGGCCTACGATCTGGCGGGCGACAGTGCAGCGATGGTTCTGGGCACGGTCTTCACCATCAAGATGGTGGCCTATGTGGGGATCGCCCCGATTGCGGGGGCCTTTGCGGACCGGGTGAACCGCCGCCGCCTGCTTGTTGTGCTGGATCTGGTGCGGGCCGCCGCGGCGCTGGCGCTGCCCTTCGTGACCGAGGCCTGGCAGGTCTATGTGCTGATCTTCCTGCTCCAGTCCGCCTCGGCGGCCTTCACCCCTACCTTCCAGGCCACCATTCCCGACGTGCTGCCCGACGAGGCGCGCTATACCCGTGCGCTTTCGCTCTCCCGGCTTGCCTACGATCTGGAAAACATCATCAGCCCGACACTGGCGGCGCTTCTGCTGGCAATGATGAGCTACAATACGCTGTTCCTGGGTACTGTGGCGGGTTTCGCCGCTTCCGCATTATTGGTGGTTTCAGTGATGCTTCCGAGCCCGCAGGCCGCAGAGCCGCGGGGAATTTATGACCGCACAACGCGCGGAATCCGCATTTACCTGGCAACCCCGCGGCTGCGCGGGCTGCTTGCGCTAAACCTTGCGGTCTCAGCAGCCGGGGCGATGGTGCTGGTCAACTCGGTCGTTCTGGTGCGCGGCCTGCTCGGCCTGCCGGAAAGCGCGCTGGCCTGGACGATGTTCGCATTCGGCGCTGGTTCCATGGCGGCAGCGCTGCTGCTGCCAAGGCTTCTGGACCGGATCTCTGACCGTACTGTCATGCTTTCGGGGGCCTGCCTCCTGTTTCTCTCCTTGCTTGGACTTGCTGGGATCACCGCCGTATCGGGTCTGCACTGGGGAGGGCTGCTTTTCACATGGCTGCTTGCAGGCTTCGGCTATTCCGCGGTGCTGACGCCCTCAGGCCGGCTGCTGAAGCGTTCGGCGCACCCTGAGGACAGGCCCGCTGTTTTTGCCGCACAGTTCGCCCTGTCGCATGCCTGCTGGCTTGTCACCTATCCGCTGTCCGGCTGGCTGATGACACACTTCGGCGCAATTCCGTCGCTGGTTGTCTTGGCCACGCTGGCTGGAACCGGGATCGTGGCCTGCCTGGTTCAGTGGCCCGGCGGAACAGCCGGGGAAATAGAGCATACCCATGACGATCTGCCGCCTGACCATCTGCATTTGCGGGAGCACGGAGCGACCGGGCACAAACACGAGGTAATCATAGACGATCTGCACCGCAGCTGGCCCATGCGCTCCTGAGATGCTTTCCATCGCCGGTCTATTCATGGCGGCTCTCGTGGCTGCCACCCTCTTGCCTGCACAGTCAGAGGCCGTGCTTGCCGGACTGCTGATTGGCGGGGCCCACCCGGTATGGTTGCTTTTGACGGTAGCAACGGCAGGAAATGTCCTGGGGTCAGTCCTAAACTGGGCGGCCGGGCGGTATCTCATGCATTTTTCAGACCGCCGCTGGTTTCCGGTTTCGCGCGCGCGGCTTGATCAGGCAGCCGCGTGGTACGGAAAATGGGGCCGCTTGAGTCTTCTTGGGTCCTGGGTGCCAGTGATCGGAGATCCGCTGACGCTGGCGGCAGGTGTCTTGCGCGAACCGCTATGGCGCTTCGCGCTCATCGTGACCATCGCCAAGGGCGGGAGATATCTTGTTGTTGCCGGAATTGCCGCTGCTGCGGCCTGACACGGGCCATTTTGCATCCAGACAGCTTCCATGAATTGGACACTTGCAGCAGAGAGCAAGATCACCCGGTCAAAAAAACGCGATACGGGACACTCTCGCAGCCACATTCCCGGTAGGTGGGAGCACATGCCCTACGCCCGCCCGCAGGGCGGTGGCACGGGCGGCGGTCAAGGTCAGCATGAACGCCACACCTAAGGGCATCACGAACCCAAAGGCGAAGCCGGCTTCAGCGTCGAGCGCGTGAAATCCCACCCGGCTTGCTCCAAGCCAAGGGTTGAGAGAAAAGGCTATGTCCAGTCCGGCGGGCCGCAGAGCGGCATGACTGTGCCGGAAGCTAGATCCGCTTATGGCCGTTCTCGCTGCCTGGCAGAAAAGGCGCTTTGCTGACCTTCTCTGCAGAAGCGGATGTCCGATAACGCGACGGATCTCAAACTCGCCTTTCGCGGCACTTTGGCCTGCTGCCGCCGCAATTCTCCTGCGCATTGGATCGGCAGAATTGCATTTCACCGGC
>CAJXHQ010000303.1 GCA_913054485.1 uncultured Paracoccaceae bacterium | reverse complement strand
GGCGCGGGCGAAGCTATCATAGACCCGCGCCGCCACCTCCTCGCAAGGGGCGCCGGGCTTTGCAGCAGAAAAAGCGTCCTCGATGGCGCGCAGCACGGCTTCTTCGGCGCGGCGGATCTCCGCGGGCGGCTCGCCCAGGAACAGCGTGCGGCTGGCCGGGCAATGATAGCGGCGAAAACAGCCCGAGATTTCGAAATAAGTGGCTTCTCCAGCCGTTATAACCCGTCAGCCAGGCCATGACGGCGGGCGCAAAATCCGCCTCCGCGATCAGAGGGTTATTGCCTGCATCACTTCCGGCTCAATCACCTCAACACCGGGCAGGCCTTCGGCCAGGGCTTCGGCCGATTGCTCCAGGATCGGGAAGCTCTTGTAATGGCAGGGGATCACCGTCGTGAAATTGAAATAACGCTTGGCCGCATAGGCCGCCCCCTTCATGTCCATGGTGAAATGGCCGCCCGCCGACAAAACGCCCACGTCGGGTTTGTAGTAATCCCCCATCCAGTCCATGTCGGCCATGATGTCCGTGTCACCCGAGAAATAGACGCAGCGGCCTTCGGCGCGCAGCATAAAGCCCACTTCGGAGCCGCCGGTGCGCAGCCCTTCGGCGGTGGAGAAGGTCGAACTGTGGGAGGCCGGCACCATCGAGAGCGCCACGCCGCCCAGATCCACCGTGCCGCCCTTGTTGAAGCCGATGGTTTCGATGCCCTCGGCCTCGGCCCAGAACCCCATCAGGTCGTATTGGCCGACCACCGGGATCTCCAGCTTTCTGGCCAGCGGCAGCACGTCCACCACATGATCAAAATGGGTATGCGTAAGCAGGATATGGGTTGCGCCCTCAATAGCCGCCCCGTGCATAACTTCCGGCAGCCCCGGGCTGACGGAAAGCCAGGGGTCCAGAAACAGCACCAGATCACCGGTTTCAATCCGCCAGCTGCCATGTCCGAGCCAAATCAGTTTCATGTTGAAATCTCCCTTTTCCTTTGCCCGCCAGAGTAGCAGCGGATAGGCACAAGTCCATGGAATGGACGCGTGGAATCGACGCCTATTGCGAACGGCTGGACCCGGGCTTCTGGGCGGAGCCGGTCAATGCGGCGACCAATGCCGCCTTCCTGCTGGCGGCCCTGATCATGTGGCGGCGCAGGGGCGGGCAGGGGCTGGCCGCGCTGCTCTGCGCCATTTTGGGGCTGATCGGCATTGGCAGCTTCCTGTTTCACACCTTTGCGCTGGCCTGGGCGGCGCTGGCCGATGTTCTGCCCATCCTGAGTTATATCCTGGCCTTTGTCTTCGCCATCAACCGTGATGTGTGGGGATTGCGTCCTTGGCCCGCCGCCGGGCTGACCGCGCTGTTCCTGCCCTATGCCACTGCCACGGTGCCGCTGTTTCAGCTGGTGCCAGGCCTGGGCAGCTCTGCCGCTTATGCGCCGGTGCCGCTGCTGATCCTGATCTACGCATTCCTTCTTCGCGCCGCTTTCCGCAGACCGCCCGCGGGCTGGCGGCTGGCGCCTGCATCCTGATCCTGTCGCTCACCCTCCGGTCGCTCGACCTGCCGGTCTGCGGCGCGCTGCCTTTGGGCACGCATTTCCTGTGGCACATCCTCAACGCAGTAATGCTGGGCTGGGTGATTGAGGTCTATCACCGGCATCTGGCGGGCCGGAACACCTGAGAAAACCATTACCCGGGGCGCTTGCGGCCCTCTGTTCGTGAACTTCCCCACCCAAGCCTTGCGGCGCGCACGCAGGGGCGGTAAATGCCTCTTTGACGCATATGAGGGTTATTCATGTCGATTGACCAAAGCACCGCCGCCAAGGTGGCCAAACTGGCCCGTATCAAGGTCGAAGATGACGCGCTTCCGGCGCTGGCCGAGGAGTTCAACAACATCCTGGGCTTCATCGAACAGCTGAACGAAGTGGACGTGGACGGCGTGGAGCCGATGACCTCGGTCACCCCGCAGCGCCTGAAGCGCCGCGAGGACGTGGTCACCGATGGCGATCAGCAGCCAAAGGTGCTGAAGAACGCCCCCGACGCCCGCGAGGGCTTTTTCGCGGTCCCCAAGGTGGTGGAGTAAGACATGAGCGATCTGAACAAACTGGGCCTGGCGGAGGCCCGCGACCTGCAGCGCAAGGGCGAGACCACCTCGGTGGAGCTGACCGAAAGCTGCCTGAAAGCGATCGACGCCGCCGATGCTCTGAACGCCTTCGTGCACAAGACGCCCGAGATCGCGCTGGAGCGCGCCAAGGCGGCGGATGCCCGCATCAAGGGCGGCGACGCGCCTGCCATGTGCGGTCTGCCGATCGGCGTCAAGGATCTGTTCTGCACCAAAGGTGTCGACAGCCAGGCGGCCAGCCGCATCCTCGAAGGCTTCAAACCCGAGTATGAAAGCACTGTCAGCCAGCAGCTGCAGGACGCTGGGGCGGTGATGCTGGGCAAGCTGAACATGGATGAATTCGCCATGGGCTCGTCCAACGAGACCTCCGTCTATGGCAACGCCGTCAGCCCCTGGCGCCGCGACGGGTCTGAGGCCGAGCTGACACCGGGTGGTTCTTCCGGTGGTTCAGCTTCGGCGGTTGCGGCGGACCTCTGCCTTGCGGCCACCGGCACCGACACCGGCGGCTCGATCCGCCAGCCTGCGGCCTTCACCGGCACCGTTGGCATCAAGCCTACCTATGGGCGCTGCTCGCGCTGGGGTGTGGTAGCCTTTGCCTCCTCGCTGGATCAGGCCGGGCCGATGACCAAATCGGTGCGCGATGCCTCGATCATGCTGGAAGCCATGTGCGGCCATGATGCGAAGGATTCGACCTCTGCGGAACTGGCAGTGCCGAACTTCGAGGCGATGCTGACCGGCGACATCAAAGGCAAGAAGATCGGTATCCCGAAAGAATACCGCATGGACGGCATGCCGGGCGAGATCGAACAGCTCTGGGCGGATGGTGCTGCCATGCTGAAAGATGCCGGCGCCGAGATCGTCGACATCTCACTGCCGCACACCAAATATGCGCTGCCTGCGTATTACGTGATTGCGCCGGCCGAGGCCTCCTCGAATCTGGCGCGCTATGACGGTGTACGCTACGGCCACCGCGCCACGCTGGACGCGGGCGACGGCATCACCGAGATGTACGAGAAGACCCGCGCCGAAGGCTTCGGCCCCGAGGTGCAGCGCCGCGTGATGGTCGGCACCTATGTGCTGTCGGCGGGCTTCTATGATGCCTATTACAACCGCGCACGCCGCGTCCGCACCCTGATCAAAAAGGACTTCGAGGACGTCTTCGCAGCCGGTATCGACGCCATCCTGACCCCGGCGACCCCGTCGGCGGCCTTTGGCCTGGGCGAGATGACCGAGGCGGATCCGGTGCAGATGTACCTCAACGACGTCTTCACTGTGACCGTGAACCTGGCGGGCCTGCCGGGCATCTCGGTGCCTGCGGGCCTGGACAAACAGGGCCTGCCGCTGGGGCTGCAGCTGATCGGCAAACCCTGGGAAGAGGGCGATCTGCTGAATACCGCCTATGCGCTGGAAAATGCCGCGGGCTTCGTGGCGAAGCCGGGCCAGTGGTGGTAAGCACACTGGCTGAATGAAGCAGAAAGGCAGATCAATGCGCGCAATCGTCTCCATCATCGTTCTCGGCGCAGGCCTCGCGGCCTGCAGCCCGCAGATCCCGGATAGCGCTGCTGGTGCCGGGCTGGAGACGAGCCCCTTTGATCCTGCCCCGGCCCCTGGCACGACCATAACCGGTGCGCCGCTGGTGCCGCCCTCGGTTGTCTCCAGCGAGCCGCTGGCCACCGTGGCTTCGGATATTCCCGCCGCGCCGCGCAGCCCGGCCAGCACCTCGGCAGCGGGCACGCTGTCCAATGATGATATTGCCGCCGAAACAGCCGCGGCACTGGCTGCCTCCAATGGCGGTTCGGGCGCCGCGCCGCTGAATGCGAGCCCGTCCAACCCGGCACCGCAGCTGGTCGGCAATCCGGGGATTTCGGACGAGAACGATTTCAGTGCCGTTGCAGCCCGCGAATCGATCGAAAGCGATGCCGAACGGATTGCGGAGAACCGCGCGCAATACGAGCAGGTCACCCCCACCGCCGTGCCGCAGCGCAATGGTGCTACCGGTCCCAATGTGGTGGCCTATGCTCTGTCCTCCGACAACCCGCGCGGCAACCGCATCTACAGCCGCACCGGCATCAACCTGAAGGCCAAATCCTCGCGCAACTGCGCGGCTTATGCCTCGCCCGACCTGGCGCAACAGGCCTTCCTGGAAATGGGCGGCCCGCAGCGTGACCGCAAGGCGCTGGACCCGGATGGGGACGGCTATGCCTGCGGCTGGGACCCGGCCCCTTACCGCCGCGCGGCCTCCAGCTGAGCGGCACCTGCGATCACCCCGGGGCGCTATGGCACCCCAGCCCGAATCACGGCGCGCGCCGCGGCGGGCTGAAACCCTCGCTGATCGTCCTTCATTACACTGCCATGGCCAGCGCCAAAGCGGCGCTGGACCGTCTTTGCGACCCGGAGGCAGAGGTCTCTGCCCATTACCTCATCGGCGCAGAGGGCACCCTCTGGCAGATGGTGCCGGAAGCCTCCCGCGCCTGGCACGCCGGTGCCGGCGAATGGGCCGGGCAGGGCGATATCAACTCGCGCTCCATCGGCATCGAGCTTGACAGCCTGGGGACCCACCCCTTTGCCGAACCGCAGATGGCGGTGCTTGAAACTCTGCTTCAGGGTATCATGGCGCGCTGGGAGATTCCGCCGCAGGGCGTCATCGGTCACAGTTGCATGGCACCGGGCCGCAAGCAGGACCCGGGTCCGCGCTTTGACTGGCCGCGGCTGGCCCGGCAGGGCCTGGCCGCCCCCCCCCTCCGCGGCACCGCCCCCGAAACAGCGGACCCCGCCGCCTTCCGTGCGCTGGC
>CAJXHQ010000302.1 GCA_913054485.1 uncultured Paracoccaceae bacterium | reverse complement strand
GCAGGGGAGGCGCCATTTACACCGGAAAGCCCGGTGGCGCCGCTGAATGCCTACGGGCGCAGCAAACTGGCCGGGGAAGAGGCTGTGCGCACGGCAGGCGGGCGTCATGCCATCCTGCGGACATCCTGGGTGTTTTCCGCCCATGGCAGCAATTTTCTGAAAACCATGCTTCGGCTGGGAAAAGAGCGCGAGGCTCTGTCCATCGTGGCCGACCAGATTGGCGGACCCACCCCTGCCGGTGATATTGCAGCGGCTTGCCTGGCCATCGCCGGTCAGCTGGAGGAGGATACCGCCAAGACCGGCACCTATCACTTCTCAGGCGCGCCGGATGTCAGCTGGGCAGGCTTTGCCCGGGCGATTTTCGACGCGGCCGGCCTGTCTTGCTCGGTGACGGATATCCCGTCGTCGGCTTTCCCCACACCTGCCGCCCGGCCGGCCAACAGCCGGCTGGAATGCCGCGCGTTGGGTATTTTCGGCCTGACCCGTCCGGATTGGCAGGCGGCTGTTCAACAGATCACCCGGGACCTGGAGGCCTGATCCATGACAAACCGCAAAGGTATCATTATCGCCGGGGGCTCCGGCACACGGCTCTATCCGCTGACACAGGCGGTCTCCAAACAGCTGATGCCGATCTATGACAAACCTATGATCTATTACCCGCTGTCCGTCCTGATGCTGTCTGACGTGCGCGAGATCGCGGTGATCACCACGCCACAGGATCAGGATCAGTTCCGGCGGCTGCTGGGCGATGGCAGCCAATGGGGCCTGTCGCTGGAGTACATTGAGCAACCGTCGCCAGACGGGCTGGCGCAGGCGTATCTTCTGGCTGAGGAGTTCCTGGACGGCGCGCCTTCGATATTGGTTTTGGGCGACAATATCTTCTTTGGCCACGGGCTGCCCGAGGTGCTGGCATCGGCAAATGCGCGGCAGCCCGGCGGCACTGTGTTCGGCTACCACGTGGCGGATCCCGAACGGTACGGCGTTGTGGACTTCAGGGATGACGGAACGGCCCGCAGCATCATCGAAAAGCCGGACGTTGCGCCGTCGAATTACGCGGTGACGGGGCTCTACTTCCTGGATGGCGACGCGCCGCGGCGGGCCAGGGCGATCACCCCTTCGGAACGGGGTGAGCTGGAGATCGTGTCTCTGCTGCAATCCTATCTCGAGGAAGGCAGCCTCCGCGTCGAGAGGATGGGCCGCGGTTATGCGTGGCTTGACACTGGCACCCACGGCTCGCTGCTGGATGCCGCCAATTTCGTGCGTACCCTGTCCCAGCGGCAGGGGATGCAGGCGGGCTGCCCGGAGGAGATCGCCTTCGACAAGGGCTGGATCAGCCGCGAGGACTTGGAGCGCCAAGCGGCTGCCTATGCGAAGTCGGACTACGGCGCCTATCTGCTGGCTCTGCTGAGCTGAAGACCCGGGCGGCGCTGTTCCGCGGGCCCGGATGCTAAGCGGCTCAGGCCGGTGTGCGACAGAGCCGGCCGTCTGGGCGTGGTCACAGTCAGCCGCGCCTCTGCCGCCGCAACCGCCGGGGGTTTCACCTGTGCGCGTGGAGGGGAGTGGCTCTGCTCAGCCTGGACCGGGGTTCCGCTTGCCTCATAGGCGGGCGTGTCAGCCAAGCGTCTCCGCTCCGCCCAGATAGCGGCTCAGGCTGACATTTGAACTCCGTACGGCGATTTTCAGTGTAAGGTCGGATGGCGTGAAAAAACGGCTGTGAACTGGACTGCGTTCACATCGGCCGGCACACAGTCCGATGCTGTTGCAGGCGGTTTCATACCCTGCTGTATGTCATGCCATCTGCGCCGGACGTTTTTTGCGCATCGCCCCATTGCCTGGGGGACTGCCCGTAGATGCGCCTGAACTCCCGGCTGAACTGCGACGCGCTCACGTATCCCACGTCCAGAGCCGCTTCACTCACGGTCATTCCGCCAGCAATCTTCATCGCGGCATTGTTGAGACGCATAGACTTCACAAACTGGATGGGCGGCATGCCGGTGGCCTGCTTAAACTTACGGTGGAACACGGCGCGGCTCATGCCGGCGCGCGCGGCCATCTCGTCAATAGAGACAGGCGTGTTCAGGTGCGAGGACAGATGCGCGATGGACCGGGCAATGGCATTTCCGGGTCCGAAGGCCCGGCGCGCGAAATGACCTGAATCTCCCTTCAGGACTGCGTAGTAAAGCTCGCGCAGACGTGCCTCGCCAAGGACCGCAGTGTCTGCCTGGCTGGACCCCAGCTGCAGCAGCCGCAGCAGCGCCTCCGAAAATTCTTCGTCCCAGCGTGCGAACTTAACGCCCGGCGCGTGCGGATCGCCCTTGGAGGCTGAAACCGGGCCTCCTGCCGCTTCCATCTCCATCGCCAACCCGGCCATCACACGCTGATCCAGTGAAATATAGACCCCGAAGAGCGGGTTTCCGGGCGAGGCAGCGGGTGTTCCTGCTTTCACCGGCATCGACATCGGGCAACATAAGTAGCGGCTGTTGTCATAGACAAACCGCTGACCGTCCAGAACGGCCTCTTTGGTCCCGCTGACAATGGCAATCACGCTGGGTTCATAAACTGCTGGCGCGCAGGGTACCGGGCTGGAGGCGCGGAACAGCCTGACGCCCTTCACACCGGTTTCCTTCAGGCCGTCCTCGCGGATCCTGCTTTCGATGAGATGTTTGATTTGTTGTTTGCCCATGCAACCTATCTAGAGCGGTGCCCCTGTCTGCGGCAAGCCGAATGATACAATCAGGCAAGTATTTGCGACTATTCAGTCTGTTTCTAGTCCGGTGAGAGATTTATCTGCATGTCGGAGGCGAGGCGCCAAACCCCACGCCCTGGCCGCCGCTGGAAGGAGATTGACAATGACAGACCACACATTCGGCCCCATGGGCTGGACACCTGAGCGTATCGGCTCATTGGAAGGCAAGACCTTCGTTGTCACCGGAGCCAATGGCGGGGTTGGCTTCGAAGCCGCGCGCATCCTGCTGTCCAAGGGGGCAGAGGTGGTGATGCTGAACCGCAGCGCAGAAAAATCGGAGGCCGCGATTGCAACGCTGAAACAGGAATACGGGCCCGGCGCTGGTGTGAGTTTCATACTCATGGACCTCGCTGATCTTGCCAGCGTGCGCAGCGCCGCGGCAGAGGTCCTGCGGGCTGTGCCCCGCATCGACGCGCTGATCTGCAATGCCGCCATCGCGCAGGTGCCCCGGCAGAAATTCACCAAGGACGGGTTCGAAAGCCAGCTGGGGACCAATCACTACGGCCATTTCCTCCTGTGCGGCCTGCTCTTCACCCGCATCGTGGCCTCTCAAGGCCGCATCGTTGTTGTTGCAAGCCTTGGGTACAAGATGGGGCTGAGGACGATCCGGTTCGAGGACATGAACTGGGACAGAAACTACAGTGCAAATCCTGCCTACAGCCAAAGCAAGCTGGCGCAGATGATGTTTGCCTATGAGCTGCAGGACCGGATCAGAGAGGCCGGCAAGCCTGTCGGCGTCTACGTCTGCCATCCCGGCTCCTCGGCGACCTCTCTTATCCAAACCAGCGGCAGCCTCGCTTCAAGGATCGTGTTCGGGCTTATGTCCCTGTCGCCCCTGGTGCAAACGGCTGAAAAAGGCGCCTATCCGGAAGTCATGTGTGCCACTGAGGAAGGCATGCAGCAGCGGGCGCTATATGGTCCCACGGGCCGGATGGAGTGGGTCGGTCCGGTTGGCAGAGGCACGCTGGAACCCTTCGCCTGTGACAAGGCGGTCATGGTTCAGCTTTGGGACCGGTCCGAGCAGGAAACGGGATTCAGCTGGACCTTGTGATTGATTTCCGGCCCCTCGATCCGGCTGTGGTTCCGGCCTGTAAGTCCGGCTGCTGTGCAGCCGGTGCCCTGCGGGTAGACTGACTTGAAAACTGATCTGGAAACCGGTTTGGCACCGGCAGGGCTGACAGCAGTCAAAGCTCTCCTGCCCAAGGCGGATCGGCGCCGGCACGGGACACGGTAACGGATGCGGCTTTTGCGCCAAACGCCAGTGCCTGTTCAAGCGTATCAATCCGCAGCGTGGCAAGGGCTGGTTTGGTCAGCTGGCCCAGCTCCGACAGTTTGGCCAGAACGCCTGCATTAAAAGTGTCGCCGGCCCCGACAGTGTCGCAGACAGAGGTCCGGACAGCGGGTGCATGCACCGCGCGGCCATCCGCAAGGTAGCCGGTTGCGCCCTCTCCGCCGCGGGTGAGGATCACGGCAGAAAGGCCCTGCCGCAGCAATAGCTCAGCCTTCTCCCGCAGGCTCTGCGGGCCCGGCTGCAGCCAGTGCAGATCCTCATCCGAGAGCTTCACGATGTCGGCCAGTTCCAGCATGCGGGCCAGCCGGGCGCGGTAGCGGGGGATGTCATCGATGAAACCGGGGCGGATGTTGGGATCGATCATGACCGCGCGGCGGGGACCTTCGCGTTCCAGCAGGGCTGCATAGGCATCGGCGCAGGGTTCGGCCGCAAGGCTGATGCCGCCAAGAAACAGCGATTTTGCGGTGTCCGGAAGCATGGGCATACCGGCGGGCGTCAGCATCCGCCCGGCCGAGTTTTCGTCGAAGAAACTGTATCTGGCTTGACCTTCTGCAAGGCGCAAAAAGGCCAGTGCGGACGGCCGGTCCGAGCGGATCACATGGCTTGTGTCCACCTGACTGGCCTGCAGTGCCGCGTGCAGCTGCTGGCCGAACATATCGGTTGAAAGCCCGGTCAGCATGCCCGCCCGCACCCCGAGGCGGCCAAGCGCGATGGCGGTGTTGAACACCGCGCCGCCGCAATGGGGTACAAAGCTTTCGGTGCCTTGCGAAGTTGCTGCCGGGATCATGTCGATCAGGGCCTCTCCGCAACAGATAATCATTTCCGCCCGCCTTCTTCGCCTGTGTCCTGTGCCGCAAAGGACCGCAA
>CAJXHQ010000301.1 GCA_913054485.1 uncultured Paracoccaceae bacterium | reverse complement strand
TTGACTCAGGCCCGCGTCGTGCCGTCGCCGCGCACCAGGTATTTGAAACTGGTCAGCTGCGCCGCGCCCACAGGTCCGCGCGCGTGCATCTTTCCGGTGGCAATCCCGATCTCTGCACCCATTCCGAATTCGCCGCCATCAGCAAACTGGGTGGAGGCATTGTGCATCAGGATGGCGCTGTCCAGCTCCTTGAAAAACTGATCCGCCGCCGCCGCGTCTTCGGTGATGATGCAATCGGTATGGGCCGAATGATGTGTGCGGATATGGTCGATGGCTTCCTCGATGCCGGAGACCTTCTTCGCCGCGATGATGCTGTCGAGGTATTCCTTGCCCCAATCTTCATCCGTGGCGGCGACCATGCCGTCCGCGCCGCTCAGGCCTTCGCCTGCGCGGACCTCTACGCCCGCGGCAGACAGCGCGCCCAGAACCTCAGCGCCGATGGTATCGGCGATGTCCTGATGGATCAGCAGGCATTCGGCAGCACCGCAGATGCCGGTGCGGCGGGTTTTTGCGTTCAGCACAACGTCCAGTGCCTTTTGCGGATCGGCCTGCTTGTCGAGGTAGATATGCACGATGCCTTCCAGGTGCGCAAAGACCGGCACGCGGGCCTCGCGCTGGACCAGGCCAACCAGCCCCTTGCCGCCGCGGGGCACGATGACATCCACGTAATCGGTCATCGTCAGCAGCTCCTGCACTGCGGCGCGGTCGCGGGTCGGCACCAGCTGCACGGCGTCTTCGGGCAGGCCTGCGGACCTCAGCCCTTCGGCAAGGCAGGCGTGGATCGCGCTAGCGGAATGGAAGCTCTCCGAGCCGCCGCGCAGGATCACCGCATTGCCCGATTTCAGGCAGAGCGCGCCGGCATCCGCCGTCACATTGGGCCGGCTCTCATAGATCACGCCAATGACGCCCAAGGGCGTGCGCACACGCTGGATGTTGAGCCCGGTGGGCCGATCCCATTCCGCCAGAACCTCACCCACGGGGTCAGCCTGTTCCGCCACGGCCCGCAGGCCGTCCACCATGCTTTGAATGCGGGCTTCGTCCAGCATCAGCCGGTCCATCATCGCATCCGACAGGCCCTTGCCCCGGCCAAATTCCAGATCCTTGACATTGGCTTCGATGATCGCCGCACGGTTTGCCCAGACCGCGTCCGCAGCGCCGATCAGGGCGGCGTGTTTGCGCTCTGCGCTGGCCATCGCCAATTCTTGCGAGGCCGCCTTGGCCCGGCGGCCCAGGTCTTCCATCACGTTTTTGATATTCACGTTTTCATTCATGATCTTACGAGCCCTTCTTGTCCCGTTGCCCAGCACTTGGCGCGGGCCGATGTCTCTCACTTCCGCGGCGCGTTACAGCGCCATGTCGTCCCGGTGGATCAGGGCGGCGCGGCCCGGGTATCCGAGGATCTCCTCGATCTCGGCCGAGCGGCGGCCCTTCAGGGCGCGGGCTTCGTCTCCGGTATAGCGGCTGAGCCCCTGCCCCAGTTTGCGCCCGTCTGGGCCAACGATGGCCAGCGGCTCGCCGCGGCCAAAAGTGCCCTCCACATCTGCAACACCCGCCGGCAAGAGGCTCTTGCCGCCTTCCAGCGCGCGCGCGGCACCGGCATCAACGGTGATCTGCCCCTTGGGCTTCATCGCCGCAATCCAGCGCTTGCGCGCAACCTGAGGGTCGCCATGCGCCGTGAACCAGGTGCAATTCGCACCGCCTTCCAGCGTTTTCAGCGGGTTGAAAGGCGATCCTTCTGTAATCGCCATGGCGCAGCCCGCGGCCGTCGCCATCTTGGCGGCCAGCAGTTTGGTGATCATGCCGCCCTTGGACAGGCCCGATACGCCGTCGCCGGCCATCGCCTCGATCTCGGGCGTGATCTTTTCGACCACCTCGTAGCGTTTTGCATGGGGGTCCAGCGCGGGGTTGGCGCTGTAGAACCCGTCTACGTCGGACAGCAGGATCAGGCTGTCTGCGCCGACCGTGACAGCCACCTGTGCTGCCAGACGGTCGTTGTCGCCATAGCGGATCTCATCCGTGGCGATGGTGTCGTTCTCATTCACGATGGGCACAACGCCCAACCCCAGCAGGGTTTCCATTGTGGCGCGGGAGTTCAGATAGCGGCGGCGGTTCTCGCTGTCTTCCAGCGTCACCAGCACCTGCGCGGTCTTGATGCCATGCGGGTCCAGCGCCTCCTCATAAGCGCGCGCCAGCCGGATCTGGCCGACGGCGGCCGCGGCCTGCGATTGTTCCAGCGGCAGCTCCGCACGCGGCAGGCCCAGTACGCCGCGCCCCAGCGCAATGGAGCCGGAGGAGACCAGGATCACGTCTTTTCCCATAGCCTTGAGCCAGGCCACATCCGCCGCCAGCGAGCGCAGCCAGTCCGCCCGCAAGTCACCGCTGGTCCGGTCCACCAGCAGGGCCGAGCCGATCTTGACGACAACGCGGCTGGTTTGGCTCAGGGCTGCCAAGGCGCTTCCTCCTCGGGGGTCTTCAGGCGGATGCGGTCATCCTCGATCTGGGCGCGCACGGCACGCAGCACCTCGGGCAGGCCTTCGCGGCTGACACCGGAGAGCATCATCACGGGGCCGCCGACGGCCTCTTCCAGCTCCTTGCGGGCTTCTTCGCGTTCCTCATCATCCAGCGCGTCGATCTTGTTCAGCGCGGTCACACGTGGTTTCTCCGCGAGCTCACCGCCGTAGGCTTCCAACTCGGTAATGATAGTCCGGTAGTCTTCGGCAATCGTCTCGGATGTGCCGTCGATCAGGTGCAGCAGCACCGAGCAACGCTCCACATGGCCGAGGAACCGGTCACCGATGCCGCGGCCTTCGCTGGCGCCTGCGATCAGACCGGGGATGTCAGCCATGACAAATTCCGCGTTATCAATGCCCACCACGCCAAGGTTCGGATGCAGAGTGGTAAACGGATAATCGGCAATCTTCGGGCGCGCATTGGAAGACGCCGACAGGAAGGTCGACTTGCCCGCATTGGGCATCCCCAGAAGGCCGGAATCCGCAATCAGCTTCAGCCGCAGCCAGATGGTACGGTCGATGCCTTCCTGGCCCGAATTGGCCCGGCGCGGCGCTTGGTTGGTGGCGCTTTTGAAGTGCAGGTTGCCGAAGCCGCCGTTGCCGCCCTTGGCCAGCAGCACACGTTCCCCCACTTCGGTGATATCGGCCAGAACGGTCTCTTCGTCCTCGTCCAGGATCTGGGTGCCGACGGGCACCCGCAGGATAATGTCATCGCCATCCGCACCGGTGCGCTGGCGGCCCATGCCGGACTGGCCGTTCTTGGCAAAGAAGTGCTGCTGGAAGCGGAAGTCGATCAGCGTGTTCAGCCCGTCGACGCATTCTGCCCAGACCGAGCCGCCCTTGCCGCCGTCGCCGCCGTCCGGCCCGCCGTATTCGATGTATTTTTCGCGCCGGAAGCTGATGCAGCCGTTCCCGCCTCCGCCCGAGCGGATGTAGACCTTTGCGAGATCGAGGAATTTCATGTCAGCTCCTTCTGCGCGCGCCATTGGGGGCGCGTGCGCGTCATATCACAGGTAATCAACGGCAGGGGAAGCCCCCTGCCCGGTTGGCGCATGGATTAACGCAAAGCGGACCCCGCGCCAATCAGAGTTTTCGCGTGTAGGTCCAGGTTGGCACATTGGCGTCGCGCGCCACCGAGAAGACCTCGGCATCGCCAAGGTAATCAAAGCCGCAGCGCATCAGCACCCGGGCCGAGGCCGGGTTGTCCTGAAAGACGGAAGCAAACATGCTGGAGTTCTCCATCGGGTTTGCCTCGACCAGCGCCTTTACCGCATCGGTCGCCAGCCCGGTGTTCCAGAACGCAGGTGCAATCCAGAAGCCGACCTCGGACTGGTCGCGGTCCAGCCGCTTCAGCCCGATGATGCCCTTCACCTCGGCGCCGCCGTCGCGGGTGCCGTCGATCGCCCAGACATCTTCGATACGGCTGTCAGACAGCGCGCGGGCCACAAAGGCCTCGGCCGCCCCGGGCGGCAGAGGATGCGGGATCGACGAGGTCATCCGCGCTACCCGCTCGTCGCTGACATTATGCGCGATCAGCCCCTCGTCGGATTTGCGCAGCGGCCGCAGAACAAAGCGCTCGGTTGCGATTTCCGGCTGTGCGGTTGCGTGATCCAGGCTCATGTCGCTCCTCCAGCAAACAGTACGAACGCCACCGACAGCACAGTCAGTGCAGCCAGCGTCCGCATCAGATAGGTCTCCATGGCGGTCCCTTCAACCGCCAGTGAAATTCTTTCGCCAGCAAAACACCACAGCGGGTGCAAGGCAAGCTGGCAGCCCAGCAGGCAGACGGCAATTGTTGCCGTGGCCTGCACAGGCGGAGTGCCGGGGGCAACAAAGCCGGTGAAACCGGCAATCACCATGGCCCAGGCCTTGGGGTTCAGCGGGTGGACCAGAAGCCCGGCCCAGAACCCCGGTGTCTTGCCGCCCGCGTCCTGACGTTTCAGGCGCAGCCCGGCAATCTTCCAGGCCAGATAGACGATATAGGCAGCACAGAACCATTTCAGAAAGGTGAACACGCCCGGAAAAGCTCCCTGCAATTCCAGAAGCCCAAACCCTACGGGCCAGATCACAAGCTGTTTGCCCAAGGCCACACCGCCCACAAAAGGCAGCGCGCCCCGCAGGCCTGAGCGCGCCCCGGAGGCCATCAGCGCCATATTGGCGGGGCCCGGCGTGCCGACCTGGCTGGCGGCAAAGACCAGGAACTCTGTCACTGCAACGGGCATGATCTGCTCTGCCTCAAAACAAAAAGGGACCGGCGTGTCCGCCGGTCCCTCTGAAACTTAACTTAACCTTAGAGGATCGGCTTACTCAGCGGCCTCCGCCACTGGGAGAACCGAAATAAAGGTGCGGCCTTTCAGGCCTTTGTGGAACTTCACTGCGCCTTCGGTGGTTGCGAAGATCGTGTGATCCTTGCC
>CAJXHQ010000300.1 GCA_913054485.1 uncultured Paracoccaceae bacterium | reverse complement strand
CGGCGGGGATATTTATGGCCAAATGAAGAGGCGGGCTATGCCTTGATCAGCCCCCGGTGCCCAGGATCTGCGGCAGCAGGCGGGCGGCTTCGTCCCGGACCGGGGTAAGGGCGGCGCGGTCTTCGCCGGGGAAGAAGCGGCCGCGCAGGCCGGTGGGCATTGCCTTGGGCACCAGGATCTGCACCTTCGGGCCGGTTTTCACCGTCTCGGCCTGCCAGCTGCGCGCCAGCGCCATCTGGGCCGCCTTGGTGGCGCCATACGTGCCGAAGAACTTCTCTCCCGCGCGCGTGTCGTCAAAGAAAACCGCCTGGCCCTCCTGGCCCAGCAGCGGCGCAATATATGGGATCAGCACCGAGGTCGCAGTTGCATTGACAGCCAGCGATTTCTGCCAGTCTTTCGCGGCGGTGAAATTGGCTGGTGTCAGCGGGGCCGCGTGGATCGCCGTATGCGCCCAGAGGTCCAGCTTGCCCCAGCGGTCGTGGATGCCGCGGCAGAGCGTTGCCATGGCTTCCGGTACCGTGATGTCCATCGGTGCCAGCGTGGCAGACCCGCCGGCCGCTTTGATGCGGTCGTCCAGCTCCTCCAGCGCACCGGTGGTGCGGGCAACGGCGATGATGTGATGGGTCGGGGCGAGCGCCTCGGCCAGGGCCGAGCCCAGGCCGCGCGAGGCGCCGGTGATGAGAGCAAGCTGTGTCATGGCCCGCCTTGTGCGGCGCCGCCCCGGCGGCGTCAAGGCCTGTCAGCTGCCGGGGATAACAAGCCGCAGGGTTTCTCCGCCTTTTTCCAGCAGCAGCCCCTTATGGTCGATGGCGACGATCTTGCCTGCGGGCAGGGTGGTGCCGGGCTTCACCCTGCGGATGCTGCCGCCGGGGGTGCGCACCATGGCCTCAAGGTTGCGCTCGGGGCCGAAGATGCCCAGCAGCGTCGTGGTGGAGCGGTTCATCGCTCCGGGCTGGGTGGCGTGGCCGGCCACGGTTTTGGCTGGGGCGGGTTTTGTCATGGCGCAGGGCTCCGGCGGCTGCGGGTGCAGCCTGGCGTTCAGAATTCAAGGGTGTCATGCAGCGGCCGGTCCCGGCTGCTGCGCAGTGCACTTAAGGGTGCGGGCTGCGCGGGGGAAGGGGCGGCCGACAGGAAAGCCTGCGGGCGGCGGAAAGCCGCCGCCAGCGGCGTTTCAGGCGTCGTAGACCAGCGACGGCAGGTCGTGACCATAGGCGTGCAGCAGGTCCAGCAGCTCTTCCAGCTGCGCACCGTGTTTTTGCAGCGGGTAGACCGGGTGGCCGGCCTCGGAGAGATGCAGTTCAGGGTATTCCCCGCCGTCTTTCATTTCCAGCATGCGGGCGGCCGGCTCCGGGTGGCCCGGCGGGATAGCATTGGACAGCCTCGCGCAGCTCGAACCGGTCCAGGTAAGCCTCGAACACCTCCTGGCCGACGCTTGCCCATGTGCCGAGGATAAACTCCGCGCCGCCGCTGTTGGCCAGCGGGATCGCCAGTACCGCGCGCAGGAAGAAATAGTCGCCAGCGCGGCAGAAATCCTCGGTCAGCACGTCACCTGGCTCGGCCAGGATGGCGGCATTGTCCTGTACCGGCAGGTCTTCGGGCGCCATGTCCGGGCGGTCGCAGGCCAGGCTGAGCAGCTGCGCAAAGGTCGCGCCGCAACAGCGGCACTGTCGCGAAGAAGTCAGCATGCGGGAAAGATGCGGGTCCAAGGGCGGGGCTTTCCAAAGAAGCAAAGGAAAAGGCGCGGGCCTTGCGGCCTGCGCCCGGATGATTCGGTCACCCGGCGGCTTGTACTCCTCTGCCGCCGGTTATTCAAACCCGCTGCGGGTCAGGACCCGGCGGCCAGAGCCGACGCATTCCAGGAGGCGCCCGCCGCGGGCATGTCCTTGATCTTTGCGCTGACCCGGCTGCTGTTTTCCAGCCCGTCCAGTTAGTCCTGGGTGACGCCGGTGATGTAGTTGCCGTCAAAGCAGGAGCAATCGAATTGCTCGATCTCCGGGTTGCCTTCCTGTGCCGCCCAAATCAGGTCTTCGAGTTTCTGGTAGAACAGCGCATCGGCACCCAGTTCTTCGCGGATCTCCTCGACGCTCTGACTGGAGGCGATCAGCTCGTGTTTGGTGGGCATGTCGATGCCGTAGACATTGGGGTATTTCACCGGCGGCGACGCGGAGGCGATATAGACCTTCTTGGCGCCGGCCTCGCGGCACATCTGCACGATCTTGTTGATCGTGTTGCCGCGCACGATGCTGTCGTCGATCAGCAGGATGTTCTTGCCCTTCATCTCCAGCGGGATGGCGTTCAGCTTGCGGCGCACGGATTTCTGCCGCTCTTCCTGGCCGGGCATGATGAAGGTACGGCCCACGTAGCGGTTCTTGACCAGCGCTTCGCGGTAGCGGATGCCCATGATGTTGGAGACTTCCAGAGCCACCGGGCGGGCGCTGTCCGGCACCGGGATGATGGCGTCGATGTCCAGATTGGCCTCCTGGACCTGCTTGGCCAGAGTCTGGCCCATGCGGATCTGGGTCTTGTAGACCGAAATGCCGTCCAGCATGGAATCGGGCCGTGCCAGGTAGACATACTCAAAAATGCAGGGCGTCAGCTTGCCTTCGACGGCCTGGAACTCGTGCATGTTGCCGTCAAGGTCGATCAGGATCGCCTCGCCCGGCTTCACGTCGCGCAGCTTCTGAAAGCCGTTGATGCCAAAGGCCACATCTTCCGACGCAAAGGCGTAGTCGTCGCCCTCGCCGTCATAATCGCGCTTGGCCACCGACAGCGGCCGGATGCCGCGCGGATCGCGGAAGGCCAGCATGCCAACGCCGGCAACCATGCAGATCACCGAATAGGCGCCCTGAACACGCTCCATGGTCATTTTTACACCGGCAAAGAGATTGCGGATGGGGTCGGCGGTTCCGTTCACCTTGATTGCATCGGCAATCTTGTCGGCAAGCACGTTCAGCAGCACTTCGGAATCCGAAGTGGTGCGCAGGTGGCGCGAATATTTCGCGGTGACCTTCTCGCGCTGCTCGTCGGTGTTGGTGAGGTTGCCGTTGTGGATCAGGTAGATCCCATAGGGCGCGTTCACGAAGAAGGGCTGCGCCTCAGACGCGCTGAGCGAGCCTGCCGTCGGGTAGCGCACGTGGCCCATGCCGATGCGGCCCAGCAGCGTATCTGTGTCGGCGGCGCTGAACACGTCCTTCACCAGGCCGTTTGCTTTGCGCTCCCGGAAGTTCTCACCGGTGTAGGTCACGATGCCCGAGGCGTCCTGGCCCCGGTGCTGGAGCATCAGCAGCCCGTCATAAATTTCCGCAAACACATGGTCGTTCCGGTTTGCGATACCCAAGATCCCGCACATTGAATTGCTCCAGTTCCAGTGGCGTTGCTGTTTGGCTGCTGCAGTTTAGGACAGCTGATAAGAATTTGCGCGTTTCCTGGCGCAGTTGCGGCCCGCAGGGAGAAGGGAACCACAGCGCTGTGCGTCTGCCGGGGCAAGGGCCCGCCCGTTATGTCCCGCCCGCGTCACTGGAGACCGGTACAATCGACACGCGGCAGGGCGCTGCACAGGGGCAGCATCCGGGCGTGGAATGCAGGGGGAAAGGGCTGTTGCGGCATCGGCAAGGCGTCGGTGGCTCCGAATCCGGATTGGGTCGTGGCCCCCACATAGAGCCTTGCGGCGCGGCTGTCATCAAAGGATCACAAAAGAAATGCCGCACGAGGCGGCATCTTTAACGTTTTCGGGCAACGGCTGGCCGCCCGTTAACGGTAGCGGATCAGGCAGCCAGGAATTCCGGCAGCTCCAGCGGTGCGGCAACCGGCAGCGGGTCGCGGCCGGTCAGGGCCAGGGCGCGGCCTTCTTCGGAAGCCAGGATCTGGCGGGTTTCGGCCAGCGAAAGGCGGTGGTAGGCCGAGTCCAGCCCGTCGCCTGCAGCCTGGATCAGCATGCCGCTTTCGGCCCAGACCAGTTCCTCTTCTTCAAACTCCAGATGGATGCGGGCCAGACGCTCGGGCATGGCGGGGGAGATGCCGTTGTAACCGGACAGCGAGATCAGCTTGGTCATCACCAGCGGCACGCCGAACAGGCGCTCGGCGGCATCCAGCTCCAGCGCCACCATCTGGTCGGAGGGCAGCAGCAGATCGGTGTCATTGCCAAGCGCGCCGGCGGGCACATGCATCAGGGTGGTGAGACGCGGCACCGAGTGCTTCACCGCTTTCACTTCCTGTTCGCCGCCATCAAAGGTGTAGACCATGTCGCCAGGTTTGAGGTCGCGCACTTCCATAAAGCCGCGATCGGTATCCACCATGGTGCCGGGCAGGAAGCCGCCGGTGCGGGGGCGCACTGTACGGCGGGGACGCTCGATGCGCTCCGGCTTGGTGACCGGGAAGTCCAGCAGCAGGTCTGCGGGCTGGAAGTCTTCGAATGCGTTGAAATGATCAAGAAGCATTTTGACCGTTCCTTCTGAGCGTTTGTGTCTGGCGTTTTGCCGTTGAAGCCATGAAGCCCGCGAATTGGGACGGAAATGGGGCACGTTTCGGGCCAAGAGGGGATTTGGAGGTTTTTCAGGAAAAAATCCGGGCGTTTTGGGCTGATTGTTAAGAAATCAGCACCGCGAAATCAGATTTCGTTAAGGAATCGCCCTCTGAAGGCGGGTGAAAGCCCGGATTCGATTCTTGCGATTCCTCATATTAATAAGGTGTTAACGCGCTCTGTTAATCTTAATGAATGTGAATAAGGCGTTAATGCGGCGGCATTAAGATTTACGATTTCGTGAAACCTGCGGCCCTGAGACGGAAACTGCCAGCCGCTGGGAGCGGCTGGCAGCAAAGGCAGGGGCCAAGGGGGCGGAGCAATTGGACGGGGTGTTCAGAACTTGCCGTTCTGATGGGCTTTGTTGCACAAAACGTTTGAATGTCGGATTTCCCCTTTCCCTTGACGGAT
>CAJXHQ010000299.1 GCA_913054485.1 uncultured Paracoccaceae bacterium | reverse complement strand
ACAGCCGGTCCGCGAGCGGCGCCACGCTGTCGGCGATCAGCAGTTTCATCGCCAGCCCGGTGACAAACCGTTTCAGCCCCCCGGTGAACTGCGCCAGCGAATGGCTGCGTCCGCGCAGCTGCGCGGCCAGATCCTTGTACCGCAGGATCGGCCCAGCGATCAGCTGCGGGAACAGCATTGAAAAGGCGAGGAAGTCAACGGCGCTGCGCGCAGGCGGCGCATCCCCCCGGGACACATCAATGATGTAGCTGATCGATTGGAAGACCAGGAAGGAGATGCCGATTGGCAGGATAATTTCCGGCAGCCGGATCGCGCCGGTACTGCCAGCGAAATGACTGAAGGTCCCGGCCAGGAAATAGGCGTATTTGAAGTACCCCAGCAGGCAGAGATTGGCCGCTACCCCGCCCCGGACAGCCCAGCGCTGCAGCCGCGGGCTGAACGCCCCGGGCTGCGCCAGATGGCCCGCGGTGAAGCTGACCGCCGCAATCAACAGCAGCAGCGCCAGATAGGCCGCCTTCCACCAGCCGTAGAACATCAGGCTTGCTATGGCGATCAGTAAATTCCGGCCTTTGCGCGGCGTCAGGTAATAGGCGGCCAGAAACAGCGGCAGAAACCCGAAAACAAAGACTGGGGAGGAGAAGACCATTGCGCCGCCCTCTCAACCAGCGCCGAGGCTGCCGTGGAACCGGTGCTCCACCAGCTCAACCGCGCCGCCGCAGGCCAGAAAGGTCAGGTTCCGGCCGCGGCTCAGCTGCAGATCGAAGGACCCGAGCAGCTCGCCGCTGGCCGAGTTGCGAACCGCGAGCGGCGCTGCAACAGGGTTCACCGCCCGGCTGCCTGCCGTGAATGGCGCGACCGGGGCGATCACAACCGGGCCGCCCTCCGGCACTTCCAGCTGCACAGGGCCTGCCTCGCAGGACATGAGAAGATGTACTTTGGAGCGGTCAGGCCGCGGCGGTTCAGCGACGATCCGCGGCGGCTGCTCCGGAGATGACAGCACCGTGTAGAAACTGCCCGGGCTCGCACCATCCAGCAGGGCTGCACTGACGGCGGCATAGGCGGTTTCCTCAACCGTGCCCGCCGGTATTTCGACGCCCATAAAACGCCGCACGGCCTCCCCCTCCGCAGGAGTACCCAGCCAGCGCACGAAGACCGCATCCGGCGGCGGCGGATCGGGATAGAGCGCGTCCTGCGCCTGAGCGGCGGGAGCCGCGAGACAGAAAAACACCGCGCATCCAGCGGCGCGCAAATTAGCGGAAAGGACGGAACGGGACTGCATGCGTGATCTCCTTGTTCTGAGACCAGTCTACCGTCGAGGCGCATTGCGGCATTGAGCGCAATGGGTCTGATAGCTGCGCAATAGCCTGAGCCGGCCATCCAAACGGATAGACCCGCCTGCCTTCCGGCGCCTGTGCCAGCACCGGGCGGTCAGGCCGGGAACGGCCGGTGGTACAGGCCGTGCGCCTTACAGGCATCCGCCGTCCTGCCGGTGCACGCGCGTGGCTCTGCTAACGGACAGCACCTGCCGGAATGCGCTGTCCGGGCTGCCTTTTGCCCGCTGTGGCCAGATCCTCAAGCCTGCCAGGATCGAGCCAGTCCTGCCCAACCGGAGATCTGACAATGCCCCCTACCGAAATCATTGGAACCCAAATTTCCGAAACCATTGACGGAACGCCCGGCGACGACCTGATCATCGGGCTGTCCGGAGACGACTCCATCAGCGGGTCCAAGGGCGAAGACGAAATCCATGGCGATTTCCTGACCGGCAACCTGTTGTCGGGCACTGGCGAAGCCACCAGTTTTGCTCAGTACGGTGAAACCGGCCATTGGACGGTGGCGAACGAGGAAAGCGGGCACACCTCGATGACCCAAACCGTCGAGACCCAGGCCGGTGCCATGTACGAGATCAGCTTCGAGCTGGCCGCCAATTACGGCAGCGGCACTGTCAGCGGCGCGGTGGAGGTTTTGTGGAACGGAGAAGTAATCGACAGTTTCGACACCAACAGCGGCACCTTCAACCCGCATAGCATCAGCTTTCAGGGCACCGGCGGCGCCGGAGAGCTGACCTTCCGTTCCATCGATACACCTGGCTCTGCCCCGGAAGGCATCAACACGGACGGCCCGATCTTCTACCGGGACACGGAAATGGAGATCGGCGGCCAGACTGTGACGGTGGCCGAGTTTCTGCCCGGACAGTCCCATATCTACCAGGTGCTGAACGGCAAGCTTCACCTGTTCGATGTCAGCAGCGAGACCTATACGCCCGCCGGGGTGGAGGCGACGGTAGTGGTCAATGCCATCGGCTATAACCGGGAGGACAATCTGATCTACGGCATCGCTGTGTCGGACGGATCGGATTCCCTGGGAAACAGCGTGTCGCGTTCCGATCTCATCATGCTGGATGCAACGGGCGACAGTTACCGCATCGGTGAGACCCCCTATCGCTCGTGGACCGGCGATTTCGACAGCAACGGCAACCTTTGGACGTTCCAGTCCAGCATGGACCGGGTGACCCGCATTGATGTGGACAATCTGGACGCAGAGGGAAACCCGGTCTGCACCACATATAAATTTCCCAAGGCGCTGGTGACCAGCAGCGTCTGGGACGTGTCCTTCGATGCTGAGACTGAAACCTTCTATGGCATTGTGCGCCCGCCGCAGGAAGGCGCGGATGCCCAGCTGTTCAAGGCCGACATCTCAGCCGTGGCAAACGGAGGAGACCCTGCCTTCAGCATGACACCGGTGACAGCCACCTACGTGAACGGCGCCCGCTTGGACGGCGCGCCGGCGATAACCTTCGGCGCATTCGTGGTAGACGGCGACGGCAATCTCTATGCCGGCGGCAACAGCGGCGACCACGATATGAACAATGCCACCGGATCCTCGGGCGGGATCTACCGGGTGGAAACCGACCCGGCCACCGGAGAGCTCTGCCTGGTTCTGGTGGCAGATGCGCCGCGCGCCTCTTCCAACGACGGAGCAATTGATCCGCGCACCATGGACCCGTTCACCGAAACCGATGTCAGCGCCGCGGTGCTGATCCGGACACCCGAGCTGGCCCAGACAGAAGACCCGGAGACCAGCTATGACGACGTGGTGCTGGCCGGGGCCGGCGCGGATACAGTGCTGGGCGGTTTGGGCGATGACAGCGTAACGGGCTCTTCGGCCGGCGATTCCCTTGAGGGCGGCGACGGCAACGACAGTCTGGACGGCGGCGCCGGAGCGGACTGGACCGATAACGGCCTGCGGTCCGTCTATGACGAAGACGGCACCCGCCGCGACCAGTTTGGCAACCTCCTGCCCGAAGACGACGACATCCTGTTTGGCGGCCTCGGTCTGGATTGGCTGAATGGCTCGGCCGGTCATGACACGCTGGACGGCGGGCTGGGCGCAGACAGCCTTTATGGCGGCACCGGCTTCGACGTACTTTTCGGCGGAGAAGGCAGCGATAGCCTGGATGGCGGCAAGGACAAGGACCAGCTGTTCGGTGGTGACGGCAGCGACTGGATGGGCGGCGGCAGCGGCGACGACACGCTGGAGGGCGGCGAAGGCGCGGACACGCTCGAGGGCGGCGCGGGCAGCGACAATCTGGCCGGCGGACTTGGCGACGATACCCTCAGCGGCAGCTCGGGCGCGGACACGATGGATGGCGGCGGTGGCGCGGACACTCTGAATGGCGGCACCGGCAGCGACAGTCTGGCAGGCGGGGACGGGACCGACACGCTGCTGGGCGGCCCCGGCGCGGACAGGCTGGAAGGCGGCAGCGGCGATGACAGCCTGCGCGGCGGCACAGAGGACGATATGCTGCTGGGCGGTGAAGGACGCGACCGGCTGACCGGCGACAGCGGCAGCGACATCTTGCAGGGCGGCGGCGGCAAGGATCTTCTGAGCGGCGGCAGTGGCAATGACACCCTTGATGGCGGCGACAGCTATGACCGGCTGATGCTTGGGTCCGGCGCCGACGTGGCGACAGGCGGAGCCGGATCCGACCGCTTTGTGTTCCGTTCCGATGATATTGACGGCAGCACCGACCTGATCACCGATTTCACCTGCCGGAACGGGGAGCTGGATGCTTTGGACCTCACCCGGCTGGATGTTCTGGCTGGCGGTTTGACTGAAGCCGAATGGATTGCAGAGCACCTCAGCTACACGGATGGCAACGGTGTTGTCCTTGCCCTGGACGGCTGGGAGCTGCATCTGTCAGACCACCGCGGGGACGGCAGCGGCTACCTGGACGAGGTCGCCGAAGGGCTATGGCTGTGAACCGCCGGTTGCAGCGGCAGGCGGTCCGCCATCAGGCTGGGAGCTGGCCGCAGGCATCTGCCGGGCAGAAATTGCATCGGGGATGCCGGGGAATCTGCCAGAAACTTGACGGCAAAATCGAGCGTGGCCGCGTGGCCGGAACAAGTACTGATCAAGTTGTCGAAGTGATACCGGTTCTCACTAATTTCCGCTTCCGGGCATTTTTCGCGCAGAGGCGCTGCCCTGCTCCAAGGCGGTGTTGCCCGCCCTGTAAATCCAAATTGGCCAACAGGCTCATTTCCTCTCCGATGGAGTGCATTGGGACGTTATTTTGCCGGCAGCAGAAGCGACCGGGCATCAGTGATCGATACCCGTTGCAGCTCAATATTGACGGAGCTGCTAACTTGGTTCCCGGTGGTAAAGACATCACATATTGCGGCCAGACTGATCTGTGAAAACCCGGGGCCGATCACCAGAGCTACATTCAGGCTCTGGGAGCGGGAGGATTGCGGCACTGTCGGCTTGGTGGCTTGCACTTTTCCCTGCTGCCAGGGCGCGGTTTGAGCATTCATATCCCAATAGTCCTCATACGCTCCAGCTATCCACGTGCTGCTGGGATATCCGGATGGGAAACTGCAGGCGCCCTGCTTCTGGATCAAAGGCGGCTTGCTCGGCAAAAGATCGGGCAACA
>CAJXHQ010000298.1 GCA_913054485.1 uncultured Paracoccaceae bacterium | reverse complement strand
CTCTGCGACGGCAAGATCGACGCCACCATCTGGGCCGCCGGCCTGCCGAACGGCTCCTCCCAGGAAGCGACCTCCACCTGCGAGGTGAAAATCATCCCGCTTGCGGGCGGCGGCATCGATAGCCTGCTGGCTGAAAACTCGGCCTATGCAGCTGCCACCATCCCCGGCGGCATGTATCCGGGCAACGGCGACGACATCCCCTCCTGGGGCCCGAAAGCAACCTTCGTGACCTCCGCCGACGTGTCGGATGAGGTGGCTTACGCAGTTGTTTCGGCGATCTTCGAGAACTTCGACGACTTCAAGAAGCTGCACCCCGCCTTTGGCCGCCTGCAGGAGAGCGAAATGATCGTGGACGGTCTGACCGCCGAGATCCACCCCGGCGCGATGAAGTACTACGCGGAGCGCGGCTGGAAGTAACTCCGGCACTTTGCTGACAACAGAACCTCCGGTGCCCGGCGCGGTGCCGGGGGTTTGCGTGCTTCAAAAACAAAAACGGTTAGGGGATATGATGGCACAAGCGGATGGCCAGGACGCACCAGATACGGCTTTGGAGGATTTCATTGCCGATTCAGACACCGGGGGGCGGGTGCCGGATGACGCCTTCGGCAAACGCGCCTTATGGTACATCCCGCTGGTCTGGTCGCTGTACCAGCTGTGGATCGCCTCGCCGCTGCCGTTCATACTGGGTATCGGGGTTTGGAACGACACCCAAACCAGGGCCATTCACCTGGGTTTTGCAGTGCTGCTGGCCTTTATCGCCTTTCCTGGCCTGAAGTCTTCGCCCCGCCACAAGATCCCGGTGGCGACCTGGCTGATTGCCGTCGTGGGGGCGTTGGCCGCCTCCTATTTGTTTTATGCCTATAGCGGTGTCGCCGCCCGTACAGGATCGCCCAGTCAGGTGGATGTGATCGTGGCGGTTGTGGGGATCGTGCTGCTTTTGGAAGCTGCGCGGCGCTCGCTTGGATTCCCGCTGATGGGTGTGGCGCTGTTTTTCCTGGCCTATGTCTTCTTCGGCTCGTCTTCGTTCCTGCCTGAAGTGGTCCAGTGGAAAGGCGCGTCCGTCAACAAGGCGATGAGCCATATGTGGCTCACCACCGAAGGCGTCTTTGGCGTGGCGCTGGGCGTCTCCTCGGGCTTTGTCTTCCTGTTTGTGCTGTTCGGTTCGCTGCTCAATCAGGCAGGCGCCGGCAACTATTTCCTGCAGCTTGCCTTTGCCTCACTCGGCCATCTGCGCGGCGGCCCGGCCAAGGCGGCGGTGATTGCTTCGGCAGCGACCGGCCTGATCTCCGGCTCTTCCATCGCCAATGTTGTCACAACCGGCACCTTCACCATCCCGCTGATGAAGAAGGTGGGCTTTCCGCCGACCAAGGCGGGCGCGGTTGAGGTGTCCTCCTCCATCAATGGCGTGCTGACCCCGCCGGTGATGGGTGCTGTGGCCTTCCTGATGACCGAATACGTGGGCATTTCTTACATCGAGGTGGTGAAAACCGCGATCGTGCCGGCGGCGATTTCTTATATTGCTCTGATCTACATCGTGCATCTTGAGGCGCTGAAGATGAACATGCCCGGCACCAGCCGGATGCACCCGGTGAAGTTCATGCTGGGCGCGGTCTTCATGATCGCCACCTGCATCATGATCGCGGGCGGCACGCTGTGGCTCTGCGGCTTCATTGTCAACACGCTGGAGGCAGCACTTGGCGATGCTTCGCTCTGGGTGATCATCCTTGGCATGATTGTGGCCTATCTGGCCGCCGTGCGCTTTGCCGCCAAGGCACCTGATCTGGAGATGAGCATCGAAAGCATGCAGCATCTGCCGCCCACCAAGGTGATCTTCAAGACCGGTATCCACTATATCATGCCGATCCTGCTGCTGATGTACCTGCTGATGATTGAGCGTAAATCGCCGGGCCTGTCGGCCTTCTGGTCGGCGATTGCAATGCTGGTGATCCTGGCGACGCAAAAGCCGCTGAAGGCTTTTTTCCGCAAGGAGGGCGATGTCGCCGAACAGCTGCGCAACGGCTTTGATGACATCACCGAGGGGCTGATTTCCGGCGCGCGCAACATGATCGGCCTGGCCGCTGCTATGGGTGTGGCGGGCATCATCGTGGGTGCGGTGACCCTCACTGGCATCGGCCAGGTGATGGCAGAATTTGTCGAGTTCCTGTCGGGCGGCAACCTGCTGGCGATGCTGTTCTTTGTGGCGCTGATCTCGATCATCCTCGGGATGGGGCTGCCGACCACGGCGAACTACATCGTGGTGTCTTCGCTGATGGCCGGCGTGGTCGTGGAACTGGGCGCACAGAACGGGCTGATTGTGCCGCTGGTCGCGGTGCATATGTTTGTCTTCTACTTCGGGATCATGGCGGATGTGACGCCGCCAGTGGGGCTGGCAAGCTTTGCCGCCGCCGCGATCTCACGCGGCGATCCCCTGCGCACCGGTTTCCAGGCCTTCTTCTACTCGATCCGCACCGCGCTCTTGCCCTTCCTGTTCATCTTCAACACGGATCTGCTGCTGATCGACGTGGGCCCCTACAAAGCGGTCTTTGTCTTCCTGGTGGCGATGGTGGCGATGCTGCTGTTTGCAGCCGGCACGATGAACTACTTCATGGTGAAATCAAAAGCCTGGGAGAGCGTCACGCTTCTGCTGGTAGCCTTCACCCTGTTCCAGCCGGGCTTCTTCCTCGATAAGATCCAGCCGGAATTCGACGTGCGCCCCGGTGCGGAATTGTTTGAACGTGCCGAGGCGGCACCCGACAATGCATCGCTTCGCGTGCGCCTGATGGGTGAGGATCTGAACGGCGATCCGGTCGATGCACGCTACCTGCTGCCGCTGGGCGCAGCCGGTGCCGACGGGGTGACCCGGCTTTACGATGGGGCCGGGATCGAATTCCGCGAGGAGGACGGCAAGCTATACGTCGACAACCTCAACTTCGGCGGCCCCTCCGAACAGCTGGGCATTGATTTCGATTGGGAGCTGGCCGAGCTGGACGTGGCCGCAGACCGGCTCCCGAAAGAGCTGTTCTACATCCCCGCCCTGCTGCTCCTGCTGCTGGTTTACCTGCTGCAGATGGGCCGCAAACGGAAACAGGAAGAAGGAGTACCCGCATGACCGAACATGTTCTCTGCGCCGTCGACCTGACGCATAAGAAGGCCGAGGCGGAGCTGCTGAAGAAAGCCGCTGCGCTTGCGGACTTCTACGGCGCCTCGCTCAGTGTGGTCACCGTGATCCCCGACTACGGGATGAGCTTTGTAGGCTCCTTCTTCCCGCAGGGCACCATGAAGGCCGCGGTGAAGGACGCCGACACGCAACTGCATGAGTTCGTGGCTGATACGCTGCCGGATGCCACGGGCGTGCAGCATATTGTCGAGGTCGGCACCGTCTACGAGATGGTGCTGGATGCGATCAAACGGTCTCAGGCGGATCTGGTGGTCATCGGGGCGCATAAACCGGATCTGACGGAACGTATCCAAGGTCCGAATTCGGCCCGGGTTGCGCGTTATGCGCCCTGTTCGGTGCTGGTGATGCGCGACTGAGCATAGGTCGCAGACAGACATTTTTGACGCCGCCCGGAGACGGGCGGCGTTTTGCGTTTCGCGCCAGTTTGCGGCCAAAGGAGACCCGAATGACCGAAATCACCAGCCTCACCGCCCGCGCCATAGCGCAGAATTTGCGCCACAGGGAGCTGACTGCCGCAGAGGTCCTGGCTGCCCACAAAGCGCAGGTTGGGGCGAAGGAGGCTGAGGTCAATGCCTTCATCACGCTGGACTGGGACGCAGCTGAGGCGCGCGCGGCCAAGCTGGATCTGATGGCGGCGGAGGGCCGGTTTGCCGGACCGCTGCACGGGGTGCCGGTGGCGATCAAGGACGTCTTTGAGACCAAGGGGCTGCGCACCACCTGGGGCTCCAAATCGTTTGAAGACCACGTGCCGGATTTCGACGCGCTGCACGTGTCGCGGCTTCGTGCCGCCGGGGCGGTGATCATCGGCAAGACCAATACGCCGGAATTTGCCTTCTCCGGGCAGACCACGAACCTTGTTTGCGGCACCACCCGCAACCCGCTGAACCCGTCCAGAACGGTGGCAGGCAGCTCCGGCGGTGCGGCGGCGGCTTTGGCGGCTAGCATGGTCCCGCTGGCAGACGGGTCTGACCTTGGCGGTTCCACCCGGACCCCGGCGGCATGGTGCGGTATCGTCGGCTACCGGCCCACCTCCGGCCTGATCCCCATGTCGCCGAACCCGGTGCCTTTTGACGGCTTGTCGATGCCCGGCCCGATGGCGCGCAATGTCTCCGATCTGGTGATGATGCTGGAGGTGATGCAGGGCAACACGCCGGCTCAGCCCCTCGGCTTCTGGCAGGAGCAGCCTTCGCTGGCGGCGCTCGCCAGGCCGCTGCGTCCGGGGCGGCTCGCCTTTTCAACAGCGCCATTCGGGGCATCGGTCGACCCGTCCGTGCAATCTGCCATCGCGCCTGCGGAAGCGCTGTGCCGCGATCTCGGCTGGGAGGTGGCGCAGGATGCGCCGCCGTTGGAGCCATTGATCAGCCAGCTTGGCCTTGTACGCGGCCTCTCTGCGCTGGGCGTGCGCGAAACCCTGAAGCCCGACATGACGCTGGCGGCAGAGAACTACCGTACGGCCTGCGCAGGGGCCGAGGCCCTGAGCCTTCTGGATTTCACGGCCTACCAGCAGGTCCGCGCGCAGGTTTGGGAACGCACGGCCGCTTTCTTCGAACGCTACGACTTCGCGCTCTGGCCCACCGCCACCGGCCGCCCGTTCAGCGCTGATCTGCGTGATGAGGAGATCACCGAGGATTGGCGCACGGTGACCCTGACCCCGGTGATGGAGCTGCCCTGCATCTCGATCCCCTGCGGGACGGACGCAGACGGCATGCCCGTGGGGCTGCATATCACCGCCGCCAAAGGCGCAGATGCCGCGCTTCTGCG
>CAJXHQ010000297.1 GCA_913054485.1 uncultured Paracoccaceae bacterium | reverse complement strand
CACAAAAAGCGTATCGCCATTAATCCTGTAACTGTTGATCAGAGCCCTGGCCCGTTCTGACACCAGCCAGGATTCCAGCTGCTGCGCGAGCCCGTTCCTGACGTGTTCGTGCTTCTCAGGATTGACCGGAATATAGGCGTACTGGTTGAACAGCACCGGATCGCCCGCGAACAGCAGCGCCAGCGCGCCCTTGTTGTGGAAATTCAGCCAGCTCGCCCGGTCGGCGATGATATAAGCCTCCATCCCCGAGGCCGTATTCAGCGCCGCCCCCATGCCCGCGCCCACGGCCCGGTACCAAGGGCCAAAACCCTCCGGCTTCTGCCCCGCAGCCGACCAGAGGTTCAGCTCTTTCTTATGCGTGCCGCTGTCATCACCGCGGCTGACAAAAGGAACCCCGGCAGCGGCGATCCGGGCCAGTGCCTGCGGCGCGGTCTCTACCTGAGCAATGCCGGCAGCATCATTCGCGGGACCGATGAAAACAAAGTCATTGTACATGATCTCGCGCCGGTGGGTGCCATGACCGGCTGCCAGGAAATCCTCTTCGGCCTTGCGTGAATGCACCAGGATCGCGTCCACGTCGCCCGCCGCCCCCAACCGCAGCGCCTGCCCGGTGCCGACCACCAAAAGCTGCACCTCCAGCCCTAGGTCTTCTTTGATGACGGGCAACAGAATCTCGGACAGGCCGGAATTGTGGAAAGACGTGGTGACCGCCAGCTTCATCTCCGCCGCAACGGAGGCCGTGGCCAGCACAATGGACGCCAGAGCGGCAGCAAGAATACGCTTCATTCGACGATATCTCCTCTGAGGAATGCACGGGCCTGTTCGGTGTCCGGCAGAGCAAAGAAATCCTCTGCCGGGTTAAATTCATGAATGCGGCCGTTCAGCACAAAGATCACCTCGGTGCCCAGCCGCTGTGCCTGGCCCATATTATGGGTCGACATGATGATGCGGGTGCGGCCGGCGGCGGCGGCTTGCAGGATCTCTTCAATCTCGCGCGTGGCGCGCCCATCGAGCGAAGCGCAGGGCTCATCCAGAAACAGAACCTCGGGCTCGCGGATCAAGGCGCGGGCCAAGGCCAGCTTCTGCCGCTCACCGCCGGACAGCAGATGCGCAGGGCGCATCACTGCGTCCCCCAGCCCGACGAGCGCGGCCCAATCCTCGGCGCGGGCGCGGGCCTGCGCGCGGGGCACTTTGGTCAGCCGCAGCGGATAAGCAATATTGTCGCGCACATTGCGGCGCAGCATAACCGGCGTCTGGAACACAAAACCCTGGCGCTGCTGCGCGTCCTCAAGCGGGCAGGCCCAGTCCAGCGTCCCCTTCTGCATCCGCACGATCCCGTGCAGCATTTTCAGCAGCGTTGTCTTGCCCGCCCCATTGGGGCCGATCACCATGGTGGTGCCGTTCGGGCCAAGTTTCAGATCGACGGGCCCGACCAGAACCTTGCCCCGGCGGCGCACCGTGGCACCTTTTGCAATGAGCGGCAGCATCGTCATCACCAGCGCCCCTCGCTCTCGGTATGGCTGAGCCAATGGATCAGCAGGTTCACGATCAGCGCCAGCGCGATCAGCACGAAGCCCAGCCCAAGCGCCAGCGCAAAGTCGCCTTTGCCAGTTTCCAGCGCAATCGCCGTGGTCAGCACGCGGGTGGCGTGATCAATGTTGCCACCCACCACCATGATCGCCCCGACCTCGCCGATGGCGCGCCCGAACCCGGCCAGCGCAGCAGTCAGAAGTGCGCGCCGCCCGTCCCAAAGCAAAGCCTGGATCCGCTGCCATTTCGTGGTGTTCAGCGAGATTAGTAAGTCGTGATAGTCGCTCCATAATTCGCGCAGAGACTGATGCGCGATGGAAGCAATGAGAGGCACGATAATGATCACCTGCGCGATAATCATCGCCGTGGGCGTGAACAGCAGGCCCAGCACCCCAAATGGCCCGGAACGGGACAGAAGCACATAGACGGCCAACCCGACAACAACCGGCGGCAACCCCATCAGCGCGTTCAGCACCGCAATTGTAACGCGGCGCAGGCGGAAGCGGCGGACAGAGATCAGCGCGGCCAGCGGAAAGGCGATCAGGGAGGCGGCCAGCAGCGCGGTCAGCGTCACGCGGAGCGAGCGCAGCGTGATCTCAACCAGATCCGCGTCCAGCGTGATCAGCAGCCAGAAGGCCTGTGTCATTCCGCCCCAGATGTCAGACATCGCAATAAGCTTTCATTCTCAATCCCGCCAGCGGGGTGTGATCTTCATAAACAATGCTTATCACGAGGCAAGTCCCAAAAACGGCGTGCCATGATCAAAAAAGACTCGATGCCGCCAGCACCGCGACAAATGCGAATTTCCTCCCCGCCGTTTGCGCAAACACCGTTTGGATGATCCCGCCGCGCCCCGGAAACAGAACAGCCGCAAGGCCTAAACCGCCTCCGCAGCCCTGAAAACAAGGGATTTTCGGGGCTTTTGGTTGCACCAGGTCGTCTAACATGTTTGAACAGCGCCTCAAGGTGCCACCTGCGGCGCATCTTTGAGGACCAGGAATGTTCGATCTCCAGACCATGCGCGACCAGCTCGCTGCCCATTACGATCTCGCCCCCAATCCCGAACTCGCCGAGAAAATGTCCGCCGAGTACGCCCGGATGAACAGGGTGGTAACTCCCTTCGACTGGGCCCGCCACGCGCCCTATGTGGACGCCATCCTGCGGCTCAAGAAAGAGCGCAACGCAGTGATCCTGGCGCATAACTACATGACACCCGAGATCTATCACGGTGTCTCTGACGTGGTCGGCGACAGCCTGCAGCTGGCGATGGAAGCCACCCGGGTGAAAGCGGATGTGATCGTGCAATGCGGCGTGCATTTCATGGCCGAGACATCAAAGATCCTGAGCCCGGAAAAGACCGTGCTGATCCCCGACGTGGAAGCCGGCTGTTCGCTGGCCGAAAGCATCACCGCCGAGGGTATCGCCCAGATGCGCGCCAAATACCCCGGCGCGCCGGTGGTGTCCTACGTGAACACGACTGCCGAGGTGAAGGCCGCCTCGGACATCTGCTGCACGTCGTCCAATGCGGCGCAGATCGTGGCGGCGCTGGAAGAAGACACAATTATCATGACGCCGGACCAGTACCTGGCGCAGAACATCGCCCGCGAGGTGCCGCAGAAGAACATCGTCTGGTGGGAGGGCTCCTGCATCGTGCACGAGCAGTACACTCCGCAGGACCTGCGCGATTTCCGCGAATGGAACCCGGGCACGCGGCTGATCGCCCACCCGGAATGCCCGCCGGATGTGGTGGAAGAAGCGGATTTCTCCGGATCGACTGCAGGCATCATCAAATATGTGACCGACGAGAAGCCGGAAAAGGCGATGCTGATCACCGAATGTTCGATGGCATCGAATATCGCGGACTCGCTGCCCGAGGTGGATTTCATCGGCCCCTGCAACATGTGCCCCTATATGAAGAAGATCACGCTGGAGAAGATCCTCTGGTCTCTGCACACCATGTCTGAAGAGGTCGTGGTGGATCTTGAGGTCGCCGAAAAGGCCCGCGTTGCGGTGCAGCGGATGCTGGATCTGTCAAAGAAGCTGGGCATTTAAGCCATGATCACCACCGGGCGGATCGTCATCGTGGGCGCCGGCATGGGGGCGCTCTATGCGGCGCTTGAACTGGCACCGCGCCCGGTGGTGATGATCTCTCCGGAGACTTTGGGAGAAGGCGCAAGCTCGGCCTGGGCGCAGGGCGGTGTTGCTGCCGCCATGGCCACCAATGACAGCCCGGAAGCCCATGCCGAGGACACCGAAAGTGCCGGTGCCGGCACGGTCGACGCCGAGGTGGCCGCCATGGTCACCCGGGTTGCACGCGAGCATATCGTGGACCTCACTGACCTCGGCACGCCTTTTGACCGCGACAAACACGGCGGCTATGTGCTCAGCCGCGAAGCCGCCCATTCGGTGCCCCGCGTGGTGCGGGTGAAAGGCGACCAGGCCGGCCGCCAGATCATGGAAACGCTGATTGCTGCGGTGCGCGCGACGCCGTCGATCCAGGTAATTGAAGGCGCGCAGGCGGTGCGGCTTGAAGTTGAGGGCGGTACAACCACAGGCGTCTGGGTGACAGATGCCGACGCACCCGCTGCGCCAGTGCTGATCCGCAGCCCCGCCGTGCTGCTGGCCGGCGGCGGCTCTGGCGGGCTTTATGCGCTCACCACCAACCCGGCGCGCATCCGCGGCCAGGTGATCGGGCTGGCGGCCCGTGCCGGCGCCAAGATTGCCGATCCCGAATTTGTCCAATTCCACCCCACCGCCATTGCCACCGGCGAGGACCCGGCGCCGCTGGCGACCGAAGCCCTGCGCGGCGATGGCGCGGTGCTGATGAATGCCGCCGGCGCGCGCTTCATGACCGATGTGCACGCCGATGCCGAACTGGCCCCCCGCGACATCGTGGCCCGTGCGATTTTTGCCGAAACCCAGGCAGGCCGCGCCCCGGCGCTGGACACCCGGGACGCGATCGGCCCTGAGCTCCCGGAGCGCTTTCCCTCCGTCGCCGCCGCCTGCGCACGCGGCGGCATCGACCCGGTCACCCAGACCATCCCGGTCGCCGCCGCCGCCCACTACCATATGGGCGGGGTTGCAACCGGGCTTGCGGCAAGGGCGTCGCTGAACAATCTCTGGGTCTGCGGCGAGGCCTCATCGACAGGGCTGCACGGGGCCAACCGCCTGGCCTCAAACGGATTGCTGGAGGCGCTGGTCTATGCCCGCAACGCGGCAGAGGCAGGGCGGTTGGGTGTGATTTTTCCATCGGGCCGGTTGGCAAAACAGCGGGGGCTTCGCCTGCATGAACGCCCCTGGATGGCCAGTGCCGCAATGATTGCCCGCAAACTCGACCTGCCGGTGATCCCGATCCACATGCAGGCCCGCAATTCAGTGCTGTTTTATCTGTTTGATTTGATCCATCCAACCCTGCGCGAC
>CAJXHQ010000296.1 GCA_913054485.1 uncultured Paracoccaceae bacterium | reverse complement strand
CGGGTAATCTGGTGCTCGGTGAGGGGGGAGACTTGGCGGCGTTCCGTGAACTTGCCAGGCGCGGGTCTGCCGGCGGCGCGCAGCTTTGGCTGCAGCTTGGCCATGCCGGCGCCTTGTCCCATCTCCCGATCAGCCGCCCCAAAGGCCCAAGTGAAATCACCTTCCCTGATTTCCGGAGCGAAGCCATGTCACCTGCCGAGATCCGCGCCATTCCGGATGGCTTTGCCGAAACCGCCCGGCGGGCCGCGGAACAGGGATTTGGCGGTGTCCAGATTCATGCCGCCCACGGTTTTCTGCTGAGCCAGTTCCTGTCACCTCTCTTCAACCATCGCACCGATGCTTATGGCGGATCAGCCCCTGCGCGGATGCGGCTGCTGATTGAAACGGTCGAAGCTGTCCGCGCAGCAGTGCCGTCCGGCTTTACGGTTGCCGTCAAACTGAATGCCACCGACCAGCTTGACGGCGGACTTACAGAACAAGATGCGCTTCACGTGGTGGCAGGGCTTGACCGCAAGGGCGTTGACCTTCTGGACATCAGCGGCGGAACCTATTTCCCAGGTGCCCCGTCAAGCTCGGACCGGGTGACCAAAGGCCCGTATTTTCTCGGCTTCGCCCGTGCCGCGCGCCGGCTGACGTCCACGCCTCTTACGGTTACCGGCGGCTTAAAGAATCGTGAAGAGGCCGCCTCAGCGGTTCTGTCTCGAGATGTGGATGCTGTGGGGATTGCACGCGGCTTTGTCCTTGATCCGGCCCTGCCCGAAACATGGCGCGCCGGGAACAGCGGTCCGGCCTTTCCCCGCTTCTCAAGCTTGCCGCCCGGGGGAATGACAGCATGGTTTACCATGCGTATGGCGGATCTTGCTGCGGATCGTGAAGACCGGGCAGAACGGGGTATCCATGATGCAATCGTTCAATATGAGTCACGCGACGCGGGGCGCATAGAACTTTGGCAGGAGAGGTTTGCCGCGCCGTGACGCGTCCTCTCCCCGGCTGGCTGGCTCTGCCCCGCCCGGACCGGTTTAAGACTGGCTTGAACATCGGCCGGCCGGTCAGCGCCGCGGTCTAAGCCTGCGGCATGGAATAGCGCTTGGGTGATTGCCCGAAGGCCGCCTTGAACAGCCGCGAGAAATGTGACGATGAGCCAAACCCGCAGGCGGCCGCAACCTCGCTTGGCGTAAGGTCGGTGCCGGCCATCATCGCGCGGGCATGGTGCAAGCGCATCGTAAGCAGGTGTTTTTTCGGCGTTACAGACAGATGTGCGCGGAACAGGCGCTCCATCTGGCGGCGGGAGATCCCGTATTGCGCACCGACTGTGTCCAGGTTCATCTCTTCCGCAAGGTTCTCCTCGAAGTGCTTGAGGATACGCAGCAATTTCGGATGCCGAACACCGGTCGCCGCCGCAGTGGAGGCTTTTTGCGCCTCCTGCGCGGCCCGCGGGACCTGCAGCAGGCACATATTGGCGACGCTGCGCGCCAGCCCGGTGCCATGCAGCGCTGCGATCCGGTGGATCATCATGTCGCTCGCAGCGGCCCCGCCGGCGCAGGTCCAGATACGCCCGTCCATGGCGTAGATCTGTTCGCCCGGCTCCAGGCCCGGAAACAGTTCCCGGAAGGCCGGCAGGTTTTCCCAGTGCAGGGTGAATTGCGAACCCTTCAGGATCCCGGCCCGGGCCAGCGTATAGGCGCCGGTGCAGATGCCGCCCACCATGGCACCTCTGCGCCAGTGCTTGCGGATCAGCGCAGGCACCGCACGCGCGTTGCCGGCCTCGGCCCGGATCCCGGAGCAGACCAGCGCGATGCTTTCCCCCGGCAGATCCTCCAGTGCGCCGTCCACGCCCAGGGCCACCCCGTTGGAACAGCGCACCGGCGCACCGCCTTCCGAGATCAGCCGCCAGCGGAACAGCTCCTTGCCGGTCAGCTGGTTGGCAATCCGCAGGGGCTCGATCGCGGCCGAGAAGGCGTTCATCGACAGATCCGGCAGCAGGACAAACGTATAGTCCTCCACAGCCGGCTGGCCCGGCACCCCGTAGGTGGCTATGCCCTGGGGAACCAGGCCTTCCATTTACAGACCCAGCGCCTTGCGCCGGTCCTCGGCAAAACCCTGCACCAGACGGTCGGCAACCAGTGCAAGGATCGCCATGGCACCGCCCGCCGCAAGGCCCAGCCCGACATCCGCCTGCCCCAGCGCCAGATAGATCGACTGGCCCAGACCAGTGGTGCCGATCAGCGCTGCAATCACCAGCATCGAGAAGGCGTAGAGGATCGTCTGATTGAGACCCAGCAGGATCGTCGGCACCGCATAGGGCGCCCGCACTTCGCGCATGATCTGCCAGTTCGTAGCGCCCGAGGAAACCGCCGCCTCGACCATTTCCTCGGGCGTGTTGATCAGCCCGTGGCGGGGGTAGCGGATCATCGGCACGACGGCATAGAAGCAGATTGCCAGGAAGGCGGAGAACTCGCCGATCTGGAAGAACATCAGCACTGGGATCAGGAAGACGAAAAGCGGAATGGTCTGCAGCATGTCGCAGACCGGCCGCACCGCGCGCCAGGCCGCCGGGCTGACGGCGCACAACAGGCCGATGGCCCCGCCAAAGACGGTACAGGCCAGCACCGAAACACCAGACAGGTACAGCGACAGCAAGGCGCGCTCCCACAGGCCCGAGATCAGGATCAGTGCCAGCATGGCGGCGGCAAAAACCGCAAGCTTTCGCCCGCCGCTGACCCAGCCCAGAAGGCCTGCGCCGCCGATCACAAAACCCCAGGGCAGCTCTGCCACGCCGGTTTCGACGGTGACCGCCAGCAGCAGCAGCACCGCGCCGCCAACCCGGTAGCCCGCCAGGAACAGCCCTGCCCCGCCGGCGGCTGCAACTGCCAGCAGCGTCAGGCTCATCGCCGGGGTCCACATGAATCCCCAGGTGAAGGGCAATACCGCATTGTCGAGACCAATGCGCAGCGGCAGCATCACATAGAACAGCACCGTATTTTTGAATGTATCCAGCGACGTGCCGTATGTGGCGGTAAAATCGCCAAGCGCGCGGTCGACAACACCGGCTGCGGGGTCAAACACGGTATATGAGGACGGATCCGGCAGGCTGCCCAACATCAGCAGTGTGAACGCCAGCGACAGGGCCAGCAGCAGCCCGATGACCCGCGCATCATGGCGTTTGCGCTCCAGCGCCAGCGCGCCGCTCATCCGGTCGATCACCATGGCAAAGACCACGATCACCAGACCCGCAAGGAAGCTCTGGCCGAACTGCGCCTTGCGCATGGTCAGCAGAACTTCCCAGCCGATATCATTGAAGCCGCCGATCACCGCCGCAATAATCACCATCGACAGCGCCGCCATCAGGCATTGGTTCACACCGACCATGATCTGTGTCGCAGCCGAGGGGATCTCGACCAGGAACAGCTGCTGAAGGCGGTTGCCGCCGGACATGACCGCAGCGTCTTTGATATCGCTCTCGACCCGCTCCAGCCCCAGAAGCACATTGCGCGCCATGGGCGGTGCGGCATAGATCGCCGAGGCAATAAGCCCCACAACCGGGCCGAAGCCAAAGAGGAACAAGAGTGGTGTCAGATAGGCAAAGGTCGGCACTGTCTGCATCACGTCCAAAAGCCCCTGAATGGGGTTCTTGAAGCGCGGGTATTCATAGGCCAGGATGCCGATCGTCAGCCCCGCCAGCAGGGCCAGCGGCACCGAAACCGCCACCAGCGCCAGCGTGTTCATGCTTTCCACCCAATAGCCGGAGGCGAGCACAAAGCCCAAGCCGCCCAGCCCCAGTGCAGCCATGCGCCAGCCGCCCAGAAACCAGCCGGTTGCCGTCACCGCCCCGATGACCAGCGGCCAGGGAGTGGCGGTCAGCAGCCAGTTGGCCCAGCTCATCGGATAGGTCAGTGCCGCCGACATCAGCCGGGCGGCGGGTTTCAGAACTGACAGCAGCCAGCCTGCACCGGCGCCGATCCACTCGGTCATTGGCACGGTCAGCGCTGCGGGCCATTTCACCAGCCAGGGGAACAGCGGCGTCAGCAGGATCAGGGCCAGCCCCAGAAGGGCCGCGGCCCAGGCGGCCAGAACACCGGGCGTCATCCCCCAGGGGAGCGTTTTTGTTTCTATCTGTCCGGACATCACTCGGCTTCCACCTGAAGTGCTGCCGCCAGTTCGGCGGGGTGGACAAAGCCGGCCATCTTGCCGTCGCCGTCCCAGACCGGAACCGGTTCATAAAGCGACATGCATTTCGCCAGGGCCGTATCGATTGTCATATTCGTGCGCAGGCCGGGATCATCCGGCATGTTGTCCGGCGCAGGGTTTTCGCCGTCCATCACCATGGCGACCCGCGCGTGCTGGCCCTTGGCCACGTCCTTGGAGAACTCTGCTACATAGTCGTTCACCGGGTGCAGTACAATCTCGGCGGGTGTGCCGATCTGCACGATCTCGCCGTCTTTCATGATCGCGATCCGGTCCGCCAGCTTCAGCGCCTCGGTAATGTCATGGGTGATGAAGACAATGGATTTCTTCAGCGTTGCCTGGATGTTCAGGAACTCGTCCTGCAGCTGGCGGCGGATCAGCGGATCCAGCGCCGAAAACGGCTCGTCCAGGAACCAGATATCCGGGTTCACCGCCAGTGAACGGGCGATGCCGACACGCTGGCGCTGGCCGCCGGACAGTTCGCGCGGGAAAGAGCTCTCGCGGCCCTCAAGGCCGACAAGCTTGATCACCTCCAGCGCACGGGCGCGGCGTTCCTTCCGCCCTTTTCCCTGCATTTTCAGCGGAAAAGCAACATTTTCGGCCACTGTCATATGCGGGAAAAGGCCAAAATGCTGGAACACCATGCCCAGCTTGTGGCGGCGCAACTCGATCAGCTTCTTCTTGCTGGCATCGAGGATGTTTTCCCCCTCGATCAGGATCTCGCCCGCAGTGCCCTGGATGAGGTGCGAGATGGACCGGATCAGGGTGGAT
>CAJXHQ010000295.1 GCA_913054485.1 uncultured Paracoccaceae bacterium | reverse complement strand
GGCTTGTTCAGCGTCACTCACCGCTCACAGTTGCGGGGGCAGTCACGGATTTGGTCCCTTTTGGGTACGCCTCACCGTGTTCCCTATTGCTTCCGTGGTGTCTCCACACGCACGGAACCGGTCACATAGGCTGAATGACAAAACGGTATTTGCGAGTCAAGCTTTTCGTCGCCTGCGGCAGCGCGCAATGTTCGGCAGACTCTGAAACCTGGGCCGACCGGCGGGACACTTGCGAAGTTACTGCAGCTTGCCCTGAGGGCTTCGTAGGCGGTTTGCCGTTGTGAGCGCCGAGTGGTCCGATGGGTAGGCTCGTTCTGTTTTGCCGTGAGCCGTGGCGTGCCGCGCTTGATGTAAGCCTGCATGATCCCGAGGTCTTCAACATGCCTGTGGAGCTTGGCTTGGAGCTCATGCCCCTTGTCTGGGGAATTTTTCGATGATGTGGCCGGTAAAGCCGATGGTATTGTCTTGAGTATGGTTCCCGAGATGTTGAGAGCCAAGATGGGTCAGGAGATTTCCAAAGCCACCGGCGGCAATGTGACGGTGCGCATCCACCGGTCTTGCGAAGTGGGTGCCGGCCCCAAGCGTCAGTACTGCCGCGTGAGCACAGGGGGTGCGATATCAGCTTAGGATCGCGGCGGCATTTACCTTGGCGTAGTCACCCGGTTGCGGCTGCGGGCATTGGCGCGGTTCTGTCCAGTATTGCCGCCATCGCCCGGCGCAAACTGCTCCGGTCTCGCTGGTCCCGGTTCTGTTGGGACAGTGAAGACCACACCGATGACCTGGTGAATTCTGATTGGCGCGCATGTGTTCACGCCTCTCCTGGCCCGCAACGGCCTGCTGGATGTCGTGGTGGAACAGCTGATCGGCTTCGACGGGTACGAAACACTCTTCGTGATCCTCGCTGGGCTGATCGTCTTTAGGCTTCTCCCTGAAAGGCCTGTTATGCTGGTGCTGACGCGTCCGATAATTTTCCCGATCATCATTGCTCTGAACTTCGACCCGTTCTGGTTCGCTATGTTTCTGGCACTGGTCATTCTGATCACCATTCCTCAGGCCGCTCTGCATATGCCCCGGCAGAGGTTCTGAATCTCCTGCCATTGCCCGGAACATTCAAAAGTGTTCCGGGCATGCGCGATGGCCGTATTGCCAGCTTCTTAACATTTGCGCGCAAGAGATCCCCCTGCACCAAAGGCCGGTCTCCGCCTTTCACGCCGATGCTCCAGATCTGGGCTGCGCTCTGGACGGAGTTCCGTATTGAGCAGTCACGGTGTCTCTGGACCAGAGCAGGATGCCGGACTTGATGACCTATGGAAATGGACCTCCGGCTGCGAGCGTCGCAACGACCTTTTTGGCCGAACGGGCGATGCTTCCGGTTAAAGCCGGCCGGGGGACAAAGTCGCGGCTGCCTGGCTCAGCAATGCCAGAACCTTTCCGGTGTCCCTTGTTTCCTCACTCAGAAGGAGGGCAAATTTTGCCAGCAGCAGTTCTGTCCTTTCTGGTCCAGCAGCGTCAATGGCCTGGGCCATGGCTTCATAAACTGCTTCGGTATTGGTTGCGTCGTCAGTCATCGTATTCTCCTTGCCCGCCGGTGGCCGATCCATAAGCTGTTTCCACGTCCTGCAGAGAAGCCTGCAGCCAGCGCGCAGCGATGTGGCGGTCGGGGCGGACCAGATAGGCTGAGCCGGCGTTCGCGCCGCAAATCTGGGCTGCATTCCCTTCCGGCGCGAGCAGCAGAACGGTCAGGTTTTCCGCAGACGTCAGCCCGCGAACGGCCTCCGCAAGTGCCGGGTCAAAACACAGGAGGTTAAAGCCCGGGCCGAAGCCGTCCGAAAGCCAGCCGCCGTCCTCCAGCCGGGTCTCGCACATTACTTTACCCGCTTCAGGACCGGTGGTGAATCCTTGGCCGTCCGGCGAAACACCGGGGCAGCCTGCATAGATATAGGGGCGCATCTGACGCGGATTAGCGAGCTGCCCGGCAAAGGGATGATCCAGCGCCAGCGACAGGGCGGCGTCGCGCATCAGCTGCCAGCCATGGCTCGGCGGGGTCATGAAACGTGCGCTTTTGGAGGCATTGGCAAAGACATCCAGCGTCGCGCCGCGCCGTTCCGGCGTGTAGCTGTCCAGCAAGGCAGGGGCGGCCTTGCCGTTCAGCACCCAGCCCAGTTTCCAACCGATGTTGACGGCATCGGCAAAACCGTTGTTCAGCCCGCGCACGCCGAAGATAGGCACGATATGGGCGCTGTCGCCGACAAAAAACACCCGCCCGTCGCGGTAGTCATCCAGCGCCAGCGTATTGGCGGTGTAGACGCTCCACCATTCCAGCTCCCAAGGGCCTGTGTGGCCGATGTCATGCAGCACGCCGGCAACACCTGCGCGAATGTTGTCTTCCCGCATGGCCTCTTCGGTGCTTTCCTGGTCATGCAGCTGGTAGTCGATGCGCCAGATATTGTCCGGCTGGCGGTGGATCAGCACGGTGCCGCCGGGGCGGCAATCGGGATCAAAGAGCGCGCGCCGGATGGTCGGATAATCGTGATCCATCTGCACATCAGCAATCACGTAGCGGCCTTCGTAGTTTTCCCCTTTCAGGCGCAGGCCCCGCATCTTGCGCACCGGGCTTTTGCCGCCGTCGCAGGCCAGCAGCCAGTCCGCCTCGAATGTATAGCTTTCAAGGGTATCGGTGACCGAGACCTCAACGCCATTTTTGATGTCCCGGACACCGGTAACCTCGCTCTGCCAGCGGATTTCAATCAGCGGGCTGGCGGCGGCGGCCTCATATAGGAAGGCTTCGATATACTGCTGCTGGATGTTGTACATCGGGCGGAACTTTTCGTCTTCGCTGTCCGGCATGTCAAACTCGAGGATCTGTTTGCCGCGGTAGAAACTGCGCCCTTTGGTCCAGCCCAGCGATTTCTCAAGGAAGGGCTGCACCGCGCCGAGGCTCTCCAGCATGTAATAGCTCTGCCGTTCGACGCAGATCGCCCGGCTGCCGTCGTTGAACGTGTCCTTATTGTCGATGAGAACCGAGGCAACGCCTTCGCGCGCCAGGGCCAGTGCGGCCGCCATTCCAACAGGGCCGGCCCCGGCGATGGCCACCGTCTTGCGGCGGTCCAGCCCGTCGCGCGCGGCACCTTCCGGGGCGCTGAACCGCGGGTAATTGAAATAGAGCGACTCCAGCTCGCCTTTTCCGTCCGGCCTCATCCTCATGTCCTCCTGATGCGCGGTCTTTGGCTTAGGGTGGCAGAGCCGCGCAGCTCTGTCTGTCCCCTGGGCAGGCCGAAAGCCCTAAAAAAACAGGGGACAAAAAAGGGGACAGGCGCGGGCGTCAGTCGCCGGGGCTGCACAAGGCAAACAGTGCCGATTTTGAATTGATGCCCAGCTTCTGATAGGCCCGCTTGCGGTAGGTGTTGACGGTGCTGGCCGCTACACCCAGCTTCCAGGCGATGGCATCGGTGGTCAGCCCGCCCAGGATCGCCTCGCATATCTCCTTTTCACGCGCAGAGAGCGAGTTGAGCGGGCTTTTCAGCTGGTTCGGCTGGCTTTGCGAATAATGCAGCAACACAATCTTGGCGACCAGGTTCCAGAACGGGCGTCGCAGCCCGTCCTTGGAGATCACAAAGCGCCCGTTGCCTTTGAAGCGGTAGAAATTCACCCCGACCACTTCGCCGTCGCTGCCGCGGGCCAGAACGGTGATCTTGTCGATGATGCCGGTGCTGTCAAAGAAACCGTCGAAATAGTCATCGCCCATCCGGGCCGCCAGTTCGCGCAGGGTGAAGATGCGCAGCTTGCCGTCGTTGCGGATCGCCTCGATCTCGCTTTGCAGCGGGTCATTTTTGTAGCCCCCGCTGAGGTACTGCTGCGCCAGGTTGCTGGCCTCATCACTGTGGCGTTCGTTGAACGACAGATAGCAGGTCGGCGGATCGGTCCGGTAGGAGAAGATCATGCACTGATCGGCCTTTACCACCCGCTCTATCATATCGAGGAAGTGGCCGTTGAACTCAGGCGCGCCCACCGAGACCAGGCAGGCCGACAGGATCTGCAGGAACTCAGGCGCGCCGTCGCCGGCAAAGAATTTTTCCAGTGTCATGACGGGCATTTTGCGGTTGAAGAGCACGGAAATCAACGCATTGCGGGCCGGAAATCCCGCATTTCCCACATTGTCCCCCGCTAAAGGGGACAGCCATTTTACGGCGCCGGGATTATAGTCGAGGTCAGAAATTCCAGCCGTTGCCGCATTCCTGCGCCAGGGCCCTGAGACGGAGAGAGAGACGATGAGTGGCAGCTTCCAGAGCGACTATCAGGCCGGCATGTCTGTGAAAGAGGCCGGCGCCGCCGCTGCCGGCGGCGGCCCTGTGGCCAAGCTGTCGTCGAACGAAAACCCCTTCGGCCCCTCGCCGAAGGCCGTGACCGCTGCGCGGACAGCCCTTGAGACGGCAAACATCTACCCCGAACGCACAGATGCGGTGCTGGCAGAAGCTCTGGCCGCTTTCCATGGGCGGGATTTACAGCCCGGCAACTTCTTTGCCGCCAACAGCGGTGTTGAGGTGCTGTCGCTTTTTGAAGAAGCGCTGATCTCAGCGGGAGAAGAGGCAATCATCTGCCCGCCCTGTTTCGGCGCATATACCCCGTCGCTGAAGAACAAAGGCGCGAAAATCGTTCAGGTGCCTCTTAAGGATGCCGGATACGAGGTCGACGTGGCTGGCATCCTCGCAGCTGTCAACCCGGCAACCCGGCTGGTATATCTTTGCAACCCCAACAATCCCACCGGCACCTGGTTTGGCCAGGATGTGCTGGACGCGCTGCTGGATGGGCTGCCGGACCACGTGACGCTGATCTATGACGAGGTCTATTTCCAGTTCGCCACCGAAGCCGGCCTTCCCGATGCGCTGCGCCATGTGCTGGACGGTCGAAACATCGCCATCGTGCACAGTTTCTCCAAGGCTTACGGGCTGGCCGGTATGCGGCTG
>CAJXHQ010000294.1 GCA_913054485.1 uncultured Paracoccaceae bacterium | reverse complement strand
GACCTTGGGACGTGGCAAAAGCTATGTGCTGCGGCTGCGCAACGAATCCCCCAATCTGCATCCGATCCATCTGCACGGGCTGGTCTTTGTGCCGCTGAAATCCAATCTGCGCGCCCTGCCGCCGCTGGTGACCGACACGATGCTGCTGCTGAAAGACGAAGTGGCCGAGATCGCCCTGGTCGCCGATAATCCCGGTGACTGGGCCTTCCACTGCCATGTGATCGAGCATCAGAAGACCGGGCTGGCCGGCTACATCCGCGTCGAGTGATCCGGTTCAGCCCAGGCGCTCCAGCAGCGCCTTGGCCGCTGCCTGTTCGGCCTGACGTTTGCTGCCGGCCACAGCCTGAGCCTCGGTTCCGTCGGTCAGCCGCACGGCAATGGTGAAGACCGGCGCGTGGTCCGGCCCCTCGCGCGACAGCAGAACATAGTCCGGCGGGGTCTGTCCCTTGGCCTGCACCAGCTCCTGAAGCGCCGTCTTCGGGTCGCGGGCGTCCGCCTCCACCTGGTGGACCCGGCTGCCCCAGAGCCGCAGGATCATCTCCTGCGCTGCTTCAAAGCCTGCGTCCTTGTAGACAGCGGCGATCACCGCCTCCATTGCGTCGCCCAGCAGCGCCTGTTTGCGCCGCCCGCCCGACAGCATCTCGGAACGGCCCAGCTTCAGCACCGCGCCGATGTCGATCTCGCGCGCGACCTCGGCGCAGGTCTCTTTGCGCACAAGGGTGTTGAACCGCGGCGCCAACTGGCCCTCGGCCGCCTTCTTGTCGGCTTCCAGCAACGCGGTGGCCATCACCAGCCCCAGCACCCGGTCGCCCAGGAACTCCAGCCGCTGATTGTCAGGCCGGGTTTCGGACGACAAAGACGCATGGGTCAATGCGCGTTGCAGCAGATGCGGGCGGGTGAACGTATACCCGATCCACACCTCGAAGGCCTTCATTTCCTTGGAGAGTTTCACTCGACTGCCTTGAAGAAACGGTCGCCGCGCCAGGTCCAGAAGTAGAGCATGGACCGCCCGGCAGAGGAGAACATGATGCGGTCCGCGCGGCCGATCAGATTTTCATAAGGCACAAAGCCCACCCCGCCCGCAGTCTGCGGCAGGCGGCTGTCCGAAGAATTGTCGCGGTTGTCGCCCATGAAGAAGTAATGGCCTTCCGGCACCTGGTAGACGCCGGTGTGATCCATGCCTTGGTTGGTGATATTCAGGACCGTGTAACTGGCGCCGCCCGGCAGGGTTTCAACCATGCGGGACTTGAGGCAGCTGCCGCCCTGGCCAACGGGCCCGTTTTCACAGCGCGGGTAAGAGCCCGCAGGGCCCTGGCGCTCCATCACCTCCTCGAACTCGCCCGCGTCCTGACGTGCCACGGCAGCGCCGTTAATGTGCAACACCCCATCCTTCACCTGCACAGAGTCACCCGGCATGCCAACAACGCGTTTGATAAAGTCGACGCCGCTCACCGGGTGGCGGAACACCGCCACGTCGCCGCGCTCGGGATCGCCGCCCAGGATACGGGAGTTGTCGCCGCCGATGAAGCCGCAGACCTTTTCAGCATCAATATTGATACCAGCGGCCGGAATGCGGATCGACGGGCACGAGGCGTAGGAATAGCCGTAGGCCATCTTGTTCACGAAGAGGAAATCACCGATCAGCAGCGTTTCTTTCATCGAGCCGGAGGGGATCCAAAAGGGCTGAAAAAACAGGGTGCGGAAGACACCGGCGATCAGCAGCGCATAAACAATGGTCTTGATCGTCTCGACAATCGAGCTTCCGGTCTTGGCTTTGGTGGCCATCAGGCTCTCCGGTTCGAAAATTGGGTCCGCAGCTACATGCGGGGAGGATGGGGGTAAGTCAAGCTTGGCCGCCCATATCGAAGGCCTCGCCGGCAATCAGGCGCGCCTCGATTACCACAAAGGCCTGCGCCCAGGGATGATCGTCGGTGAGGGTGACGTGGATGATCGCCTCAAATCCCGGCGGGGTCATGCTGTCCAGCCGGTCTTGGGCCCAGCCGGTCACATGCATCACCGGCTGGCCGGTGCGCAGGTTTGAAACAGCCATGTCTTTCCAGGCGATCCCCATCCTCAGCCCGGTGCCCAGCGCCTTGGAGCAGGCTTCTTTTGCGGCCCAGCGCTTGGCGTAAGTGCCTGCCACATCGCGCCGGCGCTCGGCTTTGCGCTGTTCGATGTCGGTAAAGACCCGGTTGCGGAAGCGGTCGCCAAAGCGGTCCAGCGTGCGCTGAATCCGTTCGATATTGGCGAGATCGGTACCCACGCCTAAGATCATGCCGGACTACCCCTCAAAACGTGCGGTTAATACCTTCAGGCTAGCGAAACCGAAGAAGCCGGCAAAGACCAGTTCGAACCCCCGTTTCATCCGCATATACCCGGCCACAACTCCGGGCGTGGAAAACAGGAACGCATAGCCAATGAAGACCAGGATGGATCCGCTGTAGAGAAAGGCAAACAGGCTGAACACCTGCCCGGGCCCTGCCGCCGCCGGCAGCACGAGGGAATAGATCGAAGCCCAGGACAGGATCGCCTTGGGGTTGGTCAGGTGGATCAGCGCCCCGCGGGTGAATATCTGCATGCCGTTGCCGCTATAGGCCCGCTGCACCATCGTGGAGTGCGGTGACAAGGCGGACCGCAACGATTTGAAGGCCAGGAACAGAAGGTAACCGGCGCCGCAGTAGCGCAGCAGTTCAAACAGCCAGGCATTGGCAAGCATCACCGCACTCATCCCGCCCGCGGCGGCCAGCCCCCAGGAGGCGGAGCCGAACAGGATGCCAAGCGAGAATATCACCCCGGCCCGGCGCCCCGTATTCATGGAAGTGCCCGCGATGGACAGCGTGGCGGGACCAGGGCTGCCGCCTGCAACGATCCACGCCAGCCAGAGCGCTGCCCACTCCGGACCGATCATCCCCGTGCTGCGTACATCAGACGGCGCATCTCAGCAATCGCCGGCGTCATGCCGCGGAAGATTGCCTCTCCGATCAGGAAATGGCCGATGTTCAGCTCGCGCACCTGCGGGAGAGCAGCAATGGGCTGCACGCAATCATATGTGAGACCATGGCCGGCGTGCACCTCAAGACCTAGAGAGTGCGCGAAGGCGGACATGTCACGCAAGGATTCCAGTTCCCGGTCGCGGGTCTCAATATCGCCCTCGGCATGGGCATCGCAATAAGCGCCGGTGTGCAGTTCGATCACTTCGGCACCGATGCGGTGGGCGGCTTCGATCTGTTTGCGATCAGCGGCGATGAAGATCGACACCCGGCAGCCGGCATCGCGTAAGGGGGCGATGTAATGGGCCAGCCTGTTTTCCTCGCGCGCGACTTCCAGCCCGCCTTCGGTGGTGCGCTCCTCGCGCTTTTCCGGCACGATGCAGACCGCGTGCGGCTTATGGCGGAGGGTGATCTTCTGCATCTCGTCTGTAGCGGCCATCTCAAAGTTCAGCGGCACGGTCAGGGCTTCCATCAGCCCGTCGATATCGGCGTCAGTGATATGACGGCGGTCTTCGCGCAAGTGGGCTGTGATGCCGTCGGCGCCGGCCTCTTCGGCCATTTTTGCGGCCCGGATCGGGTCCGGGTAAGCGCCGCCGCGGGCATTGCGCACGGTGGCAACGTGGTCGATGTTCACGCCAAGGCGGAGAAGGCTGTCAGCCATTGGTTCGGCAATCCTGTGTCAGAGCGGTTCAGCGCGACAGTAGTGCCGGCAGCCCGCGCTGCAAACCGAAAAACTCAGCCCGCGCTGCGGGCCTTTGCGGCCCTCGGCACCGGCGCGCGCTTGCGGGAGGTCTCAGGCGGCACCGGTCCGCCGCCAGCCAGTTCTGCGCGCAGCTTGATCGCATCGAATTTGGCCTTGATCTTGGCCTTGCGGCGCTGCTGGTAGGCGCGGATCAAAGGCACGCTGAGAAAATATCCCACGGCACCCGCCACCAGGCCGGGCAGGATACCCCCGACCAGATAAGGGGAGAAGACCTCGTCAAAGAACAGCTCCAGCCCGCGCCAGTCGGCATCGCGGTCGGTCACCAAGGCGACCAGATTGTCTTTCAGGTCGCCACCGGCATCGAGGAATTTACCCGCCAGGGTCTTGTCGACCTCATCCGCGAAGTCAGTGCCCAGCATCCAATGGCCGGTCTGCAGCGAGGCCACACCGATCGGCACGTAGGTCAGCGGGTTGCCAAAGAAGGTCGCCATCAGCGATGCAAAGATATTGCCGTTGATCATGCGTGCGACCAAGGCAGCCACCAGAAAATGCAGACCATAGAAGGGCGTGAAGGCGGTAAAGACACCCGCCCCGATGCCGCGCGCAATGCGTTCCGGCGAATCGGGCAAGCGCCGCACCCGGTGTTTCACGTAGAGAAAGGCCCGTTTCCAGCCGCCTCGCGGCCACAGAAACTCCCAGATTATCTGGAGAAAGGAGCGCCGGTCGCGGCGTCTGAAAACCAACTCTGCGTCCTTCCCCTTCTCTGTGCCGCCTCAGGGCGCGGCTGGTAAGTTGCGCTCCGGCTTGTCCCGGAACCGTTCGATTGCTGCGACGTCGCTTTCGGCTTCCAGCATCAGGATGAGCGAATGAAGCTGTTCAACATCCCGCAGCTCGACATTAATCACCAACTTGTAAAAGTCGGGTTTCCGGTCGACAAATTCCAGGTCGGAAATATTGGCCTGTTTCTCACCGATCAATGTGCAAATCCGCCCCAGCACACCTGCATCGTTGCCGATGGTCAGGCTCAGCGTGGTGCCATAGACCGCCGGGTGCGTGCCGCTGTGCCATTGCACATCGACCCAGCGTTCCTCCTGATCGTAAAAGTCGACCAGCCGGTCGCAATCGGCAGAATGCACCACCACGCCGCGGCCGCGGTAGGTAATGCCGATAATACGCTCTCCCGGCAGCGGCTGGCAGCAGGGCGCGCGCTCGAAGCTCTGACCGGGCTGCAGGCCAACCACGGCGCGGCGGGCCGGGATCTCGATGCCGTCGC
>CAJXHQ010000293.1 GCA_913054485.1 uncultured Paracoccaceae bacterium | reverse complement strand
GGTGGTGCCGATCAATCCCGACCTGCGCGCAGCTGAGCTGGAATACCTGATCGGCCACGCCGAACCCGCCCTGATCATCGCCACGGAGACCCGCGCGCCGGGCCTGCAGGATGCGGCGGATGCGGCTGGGGTGAACTGCAAGGCCGTCACGCCGGGTGCCGGCCTGCCTGCCCCCCGCGCGGACGCGGTGGTCGCTCGCAAGGCCAAAGGGGCCGCACGCGAGGCGGCAGTACTCTATACTTCCGGTACAACAGGCAACCCCAAGGGCTGCGTGCTGGCCAATGAATATTTCCTGGAAGTGGGCCGCTGGTACTCCACGCTCGGGGGCATCGTCTCCTTGACCACGGAAGGCGAGCGCATGATCACCCCGCTGCCGATCTTCCACATGAACGCCATGGCCTATTCCTTCATGGCGATGATGACAGTTGGCGGCTGCCTGACGGCACTGGACCGCTTCCACCCGTCGACATGGTGGAAGGATGTGGCAGACAGCAAGGCGACCTGCCTGCATTACCTCGGCGTGATGCCTTCGATGCTGATGGGGGCGGAGCCGACTGAATCCGACCGCGCCCACAGTGTGCGCTTTGGCTTCGGTGCCGGTGTTGACCCGAAACTGCAATCTGCTTTTGAGGCGCGCTTCGGCTTTCCCCTGATGGAGGCTTGGGCGATGACGGAAACAGGGGCAGGCGCGGTGATATCGGCGCACGAAGATGACCGGCTGATCGGCCAGTCGGCGCTGGGGCAGGTGCCGGATTGGCTGGACGTGAAGCTTGTGGACGAAACCGGCGTGGAAGTGCCGCCGGGCGAGGGCGGCGAACTGCTGGTGCGCCGCAAGGGCGATGCCCCCCGCAGGGGCTTCTTTGCCGAATACTACAAAAACCCCGAAGCCACGGCAGAGGCCTGGGCCGACGGCTGGTTCCACACCGGCGATATCGTCCGCATGGGAGAGGGCGGCAACATGTTCTTCGTCGACCGGCGCAAGAACGTGATCCGCCGCTCGGGAGAGAACATCGCCGCCGTGGAAGTGGAATCCATCCTGATGCGCCACACTGAGATCACCGCCGCCGGAGTGGCCGCAGTGCCGGACCGCATGCGCGGGGACGAGGTCTTCGCGTGTCTTACCGTAGCCGATCCGTCGCCTGCAAAAGCGGAAGAGATCGTGCGCTGGGCGCTGGGCCAGATGGCCTATTACAAGGTGCCGGGCTACGTCGCTTTTGTTGACGCGCTGCCGCTGACCTCGACCCAGAAGATCCAGCGCAAGGAATTGAAACAGATGGCCTTGTCGCTGACGGGCCACCCCTCCACAATCGACACCAGACACCTGAAGAAACGGCAAAAAGCATGAGCAAAAGAGCCTCCTACGAAGGCGTTGCGATTGTCGCGCCTTTTACCCAGCCATACGAGCGTTATTCGACGCAGACGGCGCATTGGTGGATCGCCCGCGCCCTGCGTGGCAGCTTGGACGCCGCCGGGCTGAAACCGCAGGATGTGGACGGCTTCACCGTCTCCTCCTTCACGCTGTTTCCCGACACTGCCGTGGGGCTGACCCAGCATCTGGGCCTTTGCGTGCGCTGGCTGGACAATATCCCCATGGGCGGGGCTTCGGGCGTGATTGCCCTGCGCCGGGCCGCCCGCGCCGTGCAGATGGGCGACGCCAGCATCGTGGCCTGCTGTGCCGGCGACGCCAACCATGTGGAGACATTCCGGCTGCTTCTGGGAGGCTTCTCCCGCTTCGCGCTGGATGCCTCTTACGCCTACGGGTTCGGCGGGCCAAATGCCAACTTCGCCCTGCTGATGGACCGCTACATGCAGGACTATGGTGCGACCCGCGAGGATTTCGGCCGCATTGCCGTCTCCCAGCGCGACAACGCGCTGAAGAACCCCCATGCGGTGATGAAAAAGCCCCTCACGCTGGAACAATACATGACCGCGCGGCCCATCGCCGATCCGGTCTGCCTGTTCGACTGCGTGATGCCGGTGGCGGGCGGCGAGGCCTTCCTGGTGATGTCCGTCGAAGAAGCCGAGAAACGCGGGCTGCCCTACGCCACTCTCTCCGGTGCCATCGAACGCCACAACGCCCACGCCGAGGATCCGATCCAGATGCGCGGCGGCTGGACCGTCGACATTGATGAGCTTTACGGCATGGCGGAATGCACGCCGCAGGATATGGATCTGGTGCAGACCTACGATGACTACCCGGTCATTTCGATGATGCAAATGGAAGACTTGGGCTTCTGCGCCAAGGGTGAAGGCCCGCAGTTTGTGCGCGATCACGACCTGACCATCACCGGAGATTTCCCTCATAACACCTCCGGCGGGCAACTGTCGGCAGGGCAGGCCGGCGCGGCTGGCGGTTTCATCGGTTTGGTTGAAGCCATCCGTCAGGTCACCCAAGCCGCTGGCCCGACGCAGGTGAAGGACGCGCGCCGGGCGCTGGTCTCGGGCTTTGGCATGATCAACTATGACCGCGGCGTCTGTTCCAGCGCCGCCATTCTGGAGGGCAAGGCATGACCAATCCGCTGTCTCCGCCGCCAAAGAAGAACCCGCAGATCCGCTCAGTTGTGCCGACGCAGCCGCTGGAGATCCGCTCGCGTGCTGCTGTGGGCCTCACCGCCTGCGCGGCCGAGGGGCGCTTTGCCCTGCAGACCTGCGCGGAATGCGGAGCGGTGCAATACCCGCCGCGCGATGCCTGCTGCAACTGTCTGGGGGTAGAACTGCCGTGGCGCGATATCACGCCTTATGGCGGGTTGCTGGCAGAAACCACGGTGCAGACGTCTGTAAATAGCTATTTCCGCGAACGCGCACCCTGGCGCATGGGCTCGGTCAAGCTGGACGCCGGGCCGACCGTTCTGTGCCACCTGCATGGGGATATTGAACCGCGCGCCCGCGTGAAACTGATCAACCGGCTGGATAAGGCCGGGCAGGGGGTCATCATGGCCCTGCCCATGGAAAGGACGCCCAACATGGAAGACGACCCGATCCTGCGTGCAATCTCTTGCGACCCAAAGCATCGCCGGGTGCTGATCACCGACGGGCGCAACCCCAATGCGCCGGCCCTGGTGAAGGCACTGAAAGACGCGGGTGCGACGATGATCTTCGTGGGCGAGAGCGAGAGTTGGCGGCCCAACCCCAACCGTTCCCAGATGGCGGACGCCGAAATCCTGCCGCTTGACGTGACAGACACGGCCTCGGTCAAAGAACTGGCAGGTGAGATCGGCGGCAAGGCTGATATCCTGATCAACAACGCCCGTTTCATCCGCCCCGGCGGCGCATTGGCACGCGGCGATACCGGCTGGGCCCGCGACGAGATGGAGGTGAACTACCTCGGCCTCATGCGGCTGGCGCAGGCCTTTGGGCCCGGCATGTGCGCGCGCACCGCCGATGGCGTGAACTCGGCCGCGGCCTGGGTCAATATCCTGTCGGTGAACGCTTTGGCCAATGATCCGTCGTTCGGCACCTTCTGCGCCTCGCAGGCCGCTGCGCTGTCGCTGAGCCAGAGCTTGCGCGGTGAATTCCGCGCCTCTGGCCTGCGGGTGATGAACGTCTTTACCGGTCCCACCGAGGATGAATGGCACCAGCCCCTGCCGCCCCCCAAGGTTATGCCCGCAGGGCTCGCCCGCTCGGTCGTGCAGGGGCTGCGTGACGGGCTGGAGGATGTCTATTGCGGCGATATCGCCAAGGAAGTGGCCGCCCGCCATGCGGAGAACCCCAAGGTTCTGGAACGTGAACTCACCATGGGAGGCCAGGGATGAGCCAGCTTGCCGATCTTGCTGCCGGGATTGCCTCCGGCGCCATCCGCGTGGTCGATCTGACCCATACGCTGGACCCGGATTTCCCGGTCATCATCCTGCCGCCGGAATTCGGCCAATGCGCCCGCTTCCGGATGGAGGAGATCAGCGCCTATGACCATCGCGGTCCGGCGTGGAAGTGGCACAATATCTCCATGTCGGAACATACCGGTACGCATTTTGACGCGCCGAGCCACTGGATTTCCGGCAAGGATGTCCCGAATGGGGCGGTGGACGAGATCGCACCGGAGCAATTCGTCGGCCCTGTGGTCGTCATCGACTGCTCGGCAGGCGCGTCGAACAACGATGATTTCGAACTGACGCCGGAAGTGATCCAAGTTTGGGAAGCCGAGCACGGCCAGATACCGGCGGACGCTTGGGTGCTGATGCGCACTGATTGGTCCAAGCGCCGGGGTGAAGCCTATCTGAACATGGCCGACGACGGCCCCCATTCGCCCGGTCCGACACCTGCCGCCATGCGGCTCTTGGTTGAGGAACGCAATATCCGTGGTTTCGGCACCGAGACCGTTGGCACCGATGCCGGGCAGGGGATGCACTACACGCCGCCCTATCCGGCGCATTTCATCCTGCATGGCGCGGGCAAACTGGGGCTGCAATGCCTCACCAATCTGGACCAGCTGCCTACCACCGGCGCGGTTCTGATGGCGGCGCCTTTGAAGATCAAGAACGGCACCGGCAGCCCGCTGCGCGTGATGGCGCTGGTGGAGGGCGATGCATGACTCATACAGCCGTCATCACCGGAGCCTCCAAGGGCATCGGCCTGGACCTGGCACAGCGCCTGCTGGAGAAGGGCTACAAGGTCGTCTCCATCGCCCGCAACGCGCCGGACGGGTTTGAACACCCGGATTTCGAGACCGTGAAAGCCGATCTTCTGGATCCGGCAGCGGTGGAAGAGGCCGCCCGAGCGATTGCCGCCAAACATCAGGTCACCCACTTCATCCACAACGCCGGGATGATCTGGCCCAACCTAGTGGAGGAGGCTTCTCCGGACGATCTGGCCGGGCTCACTCAGCTGCACCTCGGCTCTGCGCTGACGCTGCTGCAGGCCTTTCTGCCGGCCATGAAGGCGCAAAGCTTCGGCCGGGTGCTGTTCAACGGTTCGCGCGCCGCGCTGGGCGTGCCGACGCGCACGGCCTATTCGGCCACTAAGGCCGGGCAGGTCGGCATGG